>JABHEX010000062.1 GCA_018676385.1 Akkermansiaceae bacterium | reverse complement strand
TTGTTCGCTGCGGTATTCCTGTTCTGCAGCGATAAGCACGATATGTTTTCCTTTTCCTAGGCCCTTCCCGCCAGGGTATGTGAGCCACGATGGGCTTTCTGGAACGGGATAGGCGTGGCTGATTGAAGACATGGTTAAAAATAAAACGCACAGAGTTACCGAGCGATTGAAGTTAGGATAAAGTATATTAGACATGCAGTTTAAGTGATTATGGTTACTGGAGATTATGATATAGTTTTGTTGTAGAAAGGCTATTTTTTGAGGGCATGATGTTTAATGGTTATGATGTAGATGATTACGGCAACCCAGATTAGAGTGAATGACAGCAGTCGCAACAGCGGCATTGGTTCGTTGTAAACAAGCCAACCGATTAATAATTGACCGGTGGGGCCAATAAATTGAAGGATTCCGAGGAGTGATAGGCTGATGGATTTTACCCCGCGTGCAAAGAAAAGTAGGGGTGTTGCTGTGGCTGCTGCGGTTGCGACGAGTAGCCAGGTGGCATTTGAGTTACTACCGAAGGCACTATCATGGGGATTTATCAAACATAGATAGATTAATGCGAATGGAAACATGATGCCCATTTCCAGGGTCAGTCCATCGAATGATCCTAACGGCGATTTCTTTCGAATCATACCGTATCCGGCGAATGATATCGCTAATCCAAGCGCCGCCCATGGTATGCCTTTCACCGCAGGAAATTGTAAGGCAACACCGGCAGCTGCCACCGCAATGGCAACCATTTGCATGCGACTGTGTTTTTCACCCAGAAATATACTTCCTAACAGAATATAGAGAAAGGGGTTGATGTAGTACCCGAGGGCGCCTTCGAGGATTCGGTCGTTAAATGTTGCCCATACGTAGATCAACCAGTTACTTGTCAGGCACAGTGCCGCGAGTGCGTGAGTGAGCACTGTATGAGGAGATTGGAGAGCGCCGATGATCTTGTCGGTTCTGCCATTGCATGAGAGAAACGCTACGAGAAGGGCGAGCGTCCACACCATCCGGTGGGCGGTTGTTTCCATTACGGGGATGTCTTCGAGCAACTTCCAAAAAACGGGGAGTGCGCCCCACAACGAGAAGGCACAGATCGCCGCTAATGTTCCCTTGCTGGACTCTTGCACTCATGCATCATCGCGATGCCCACTGATCAAGCAAGTGTAGGTTCACTATTTTGAAAACTTATAATATGGCACGGGTAATCATCTCCGGTTGTCAGGATGCCAAGCGTTAATCATTTTTCTCAGTCGGCTCACTATGTTGGGGTGCTTATCAGCTACATTGATGTGTTCGTGAGGATCATTTTTCAGATTATAGAGTTGGGTTGGAACCTTATCCCAGATGTGAGTGTTCTTATATTTTGTCGTGTCTTTACCCTTGAAACGCAGGAGCAGCTTCCAATCACTTTCGACACACCAGAGGTATTGCAAGGTGCCGTCGGGGCTGTCTGGAGTCATGTTGTAGATTGAGTTCGTAACTCCATAAACGGCTTTACGAGACTCTAGAGATTTTTTATCGAGTAGGTTGATTCCTGTTAGATTGTCTGGGGTTTTGAATCCAGCTACGGCTGCGATGGTAGGGAAAAGGTCGATTGCGTGAGCTAAATACGGCGAGCGAGACGGAGCCACTCGCCCTGGCCATGAAACCATGATCGGCGTGCGGATGCCGTTTTCGTATGGTGAGCCTTTTGAGCGTAGCGCATATCCTTTCCAAAGTTTTTGGTTGGGATCGTTTGAGTTCTCACTTTTTGCTACCCAACCGTTATCGCAGATGTAGATAACGACTGTATTTTTGGTGAGCTTTTTCTTATCCAGATAGCCGAGTAATTCTCCGCAGGTTTCGTCGAACCATTCACACATGGCATAGTATTTCGCGACGTCCGTGGCGCGTCCCGGTTGGGTGTATTTCTTTAGTAGACGTTCTGGAGGATTGTGGGGTGTATGGGGGAGGAACGGCGCATACCACAGAAGAAATGGCTCATTCTTTTTTGTAGCCTCGTCGATGAAATTCGTGATCGGCATCATCGATTTTCGTCCTATTTTTAAGCCAAGATCGCCGTGTCTGCCTCCGCGTTTTGGGTCTCCATGGGTCATTCCTTGGGTGAAGCCTCCATCCTTCCATGAGCCTTCCCACCACTTGCCTGACTGGTGAGCTAGGTAGCTGTTGGAGGTCAGTAGTTTGATGAATGAGGGGTGTTTGTGAAACGACTTGCGAAGCGGCACATCTAATTCGGCACGTTTGTTGGGCCCGTCAACATCGTTGCCCGTGATTCCATGTTGGAACGGATACAATCCGGTTATCATTGACGCTAGCGATGGCCGGCAGAGGGGAGAAGCGACGTAGCCTCGGGTGAACACAAGACTACGAGCAGCTAATTTGTCGAGGTGGGGTGTTTTAATATTTTTATGCCCCATGAAGCCGTAGTCCGTCCATGCCTGATCATCACTCAGAATAAATACGATATTAGGTTTTTTGGCTGCTTGTAAGCTACTAATAAAGGCGAGGGAGAGAGCAGCGGAGGTGCATCTGAGCAATATATTCATACACAGGGATATGTTACTTTAGTCAACAAGGATTGAGATAATTTTACTTGGATGCATAACCAAGTAAGCGAACTCTGCCAAGCAAGTATACAAATGTATGATTTTATGACCGCAATGTTATTCAATCATTAAAGTCCGATTTTGGCTTTAAATGCGGCTGTATCATCGCCTATATTCTCAACTAACTCTCTGAGTGAGGATGACTGCCTAGTGTAACCATCATCTTCAAGATTCAGGGCTTTTTTGAGCAAGCCATCCGTATAAAAATCTAGCTGTTTTTTCATTTCTTCCTGATGATCATTGTCCATGTCTGCAATAGACTTTCTAGCTTGACTGTTAAGTTTGTGGAATTCTTTAGGTGCTCTATCAGGGATATTTGCAGTTATTTCACCAGCATTTTTGACCTCGTCCATGGAATCATCCACTAGGTCTTGGATATATTCTGAGAATCGACCTGCGCCACGACGGCCAAGCTCTGGAATTTTGACTTTTCTAGCTGCCCGCTTCATATCGCGCACATATTTATCAATCTCTTTTTCTCGTTCTTTTTTGTATGTTTCGATCAGAGGGCTAACGCGATCAGCAATTTTGCGATTCACGCTTGTCAGCCATTTATCTAGGTCGAAGTTGGTCCTGTTGGTTATCGTTTTCGTAGGTATACTCCATTCTAGCAAAATATGGGTAGCCTCACCTTGTTCCCCGACGCTGCTGGTCCAAGTGGCATCCGCCCTGGAATTTTCGGCGCTCATGAGAATGCGGTTGTGTGAGATATCTGAACTTGGTTCGCCAGGTTTCCATCCATATGGCGAGAAAGTTTCGTTGGTGATCCAACGCCATGGGGAATTTTTATTTATTAGATAGCCGCCGAGCCATGCAGTGATACCTTTTCCTGTGTATGTTTGCGTGAGCCATTGCTGTTTATCGGGTGTGGAGGGTACAGCTAGGTGAGCGGTTTGCGATTTGGCAAACTCACGCGCGTCATCCCAGCTGAGAGATTTTTTGGTGAGAAGGAAATGAGATTTTACGAATGTGCGCGTGCCGACGGGGTAGGTGGCTTTGTCGATGCCGGAAGATTTGATGCTTTGGGATGTGCGTTCGAGCTGTTCGTCCAAAGTGCAAGGGTTTGATGCGTCTTTGCGCCAATGCAGGATAAAGGGGTGTTCGGTGTTGGGTGCGCGTGCCACGAGGTTACCGCCTGAGTTTATTAGTATGGCACGATCGTTGGTTGTGGCTGGCTTGGGTATACCCGGTGTTTCCCACATGGAGGTGTCCATCCACTGCCATTGGTCACGGGCTGCCATACCGGCTGCCAGCCATGCGGGTGCTGTGATTCCGAGTGTCTGTGCGAGTTTTCTGCGTTTCTCTTGAGTTGGCAGGACAGCTAGATGTGCACCATATTCGGCAGCGAATATTTGTGCCTCTGACCACGTCATTTTTTGTTCAACCAGCATGAGGTGATCTCCCTCGTGTTCGACAGCTTGTGTGGGGAACTCGTCCCTTTTTCCTGACGCGAGTTTAGCTCGGAGCCGTGCGAGGGCCTGCCAGACGCTCTCCTTGGGCTTTTTGGTGACGATTGGTTTGTCTGTTTCTTTGGGTTTTGGTGGAATCAGAGCGACAGGGCGCGTGGTACCAGGCTTCGGTGTCTTGTCGGATATAATCTCAGGTTTGTTTACAGGCTCGTTAGCCGAGGATTTGTCTTTGGATGAAAAGGCTACAGCGGCGACTACGAAAACTACTAAAGCAAGGGTCGCAGCAAAAATGGGTCCTGTTTTGGATTTTTTGACTGTGTGTGTAACGATTTGGGAGCGATGAATAGCGGGTGCCGTAGACAGATTAAGGGCGGCTGCAGGATTTGTTTTGGCTGCGGATTCGATAGCATT
Source organism: Akkermansiaceae bacterium (assembly GCA_018676385.1). Taxonomy (GTDB): domain Bacteria; phylum Verrucomicrobiota; class Verrucomicrobiia; order Verrucomicrobiales; family Akkermansiaceae; genus Oceaniferula. Next base: position 9,118 of record JABHEX010000062.1, on the reverse strand, counting down.
TGCTAATTCCTCAGCGGTGCGATATCGCATCTCTGGATTAGGATTGGTGCTACGATCAATTACTGAGTCAAAGCCAATCGGTGTGCCGGCTAATGTGGATGGCGGCGTTCTTGCTTCGTCTGGAAGTGAGCCTGTGAGAAGCTCATGCAGAATAACTCCGACCGAAAAGATATCTGCACGGCGATCTACCATATGCCCGTTGATTACCTCTGGGGCTGTGTATCCGGGGGTGCCATACACTACCTCGTCTGGGCTTGCTGCCTCATCTATTGGCTTCGCGAGCCCAAAATCGCCAATTTTAGGCACTGCTTCAGGTGTAAGCAAAATGTTGGCTGGTTTGACGTCTCGGTGGAGGATGCCAGCTTGATGGGCGTGATCGAGCCCCTTACAGATGGAACCGACGATTTCCGCAGCCTGTGAGGGATCAATAGCTTGTCCATGCGAGGAGTGGTAAAGTGACTTTCCGTTCACATATTCCATAACGAGGAAAAGCATCCCGTCTGCCTCACCAAAGTCATAGACACTGATTAGGTTGGGGTCGTTCAGCTTTGCCATCGCCTTGGCTTCAGCCTCAAACGATGCGCGGAATGTTTCGTCCTGACCAAACTCGCGTGGAAGAATCTTGATCGCTACTTGCCGGTCGAGCGATATCTGTTTCGCTTGGTAGACTGCACCCATGCCTCCTTGGGCAATGAAATGTTCAACTTCATAGGCAGGGAAGTGTGGGGCCAATGCCTCCACAGTGGGCGCAATAAAGTGAGTTGGTGAGGTGTCCTGTTCCATGCAAATCGGTATTGTTCAGCTGTGGTTCAGCTGTGGCTTGCTTATTTATTGATATAATAGCTTAATATTTAACCGCCACCAACACTAGATGTTGTGAAATAAAGTCATCATTATAGCCTATCGGGTAAAAAACCATTGCCACGTGTGGATGGGGTGCTAAAACACCTGCCTCACGAGCTATGTCGGGAAAACTCACCTATAAGGAATCGGGCGTTGATACTAGGGAAGCCGCCGCCCTTGTCGGGGACATTGGGGCCCACGTGCGCAGAACGCAAAACCATCGCAAGCTCTATGGCGCGTTTGGGCTTTTTGCCGCGGCCTATGATCTGAGCGATTGGAAGGAGCCAGTCATCGTTACCGGATGTGACGGTGTGGGCACCAAGCTTGAGATTTTATTAGAGCACGATCAGTTAGAGGCCGCGGGTAAGGATCTAATCGCCATGAGCGTGAACGACATTCTGACCACGGGAGGTGATCCGCTGATGTTTCTTGATTACATTGGCATCGCTGCATTGGATAAGCCATTAATCACGCGGCTAATTGCTGGCGTGTGCGATTACCTTGAAGACTGTGGCTGTATCTTAGCTGGTGGTGAAACCGCGGAGATGCCTGGTATCGTGCCAGAGGATGTGATTGAGCTCTCAGGTTTCTGCATTGGTTGCTGTGAGAAACCGGATCTGATTGACCCAACAACAATTGCGACGGGCGATGTGCTGATCGGTTATCGGTCAGACGGCCCACACGCGAACGGCTGGAGCCTGATCCGCCGTGTTCTTGCAGAGCATGGTGATGCATTTTCTACGGAAGAAATTGTCAGCCTGCTAGCACCCACGAGGCTTTATCATGATGTGGTTAATGACATTAAAGCCACAGGGGTGAAACCTAAGGCGATGGCACACATTACGGGTGGTGGGCTTCCTGAAAATCTGGAGCGACTGCTGCCGAATCATGGTGCGGATGTATTAATTCCTAATTGGGACAACGCGGCGATGCTGAAAATTTTTGAATATGTGGATGCTGAAGACAAATTTCACACCTTCAATATGGGATTCGGCTGGGTGGTGATTGTTTCTCCCGACGAAGCTGACAACATATTGGCAGCGGGGCCGGGTGGAGTGAAAATAGGAACCATCACCGACGGCGAAAGCGTGCGAGTGAGTATGGCGGATTAAGTTCTAAGTATTAAATTCCAAATACCAACTTAGCCACTAAAATGAGCGATCCTATCAAACACGAATGCGGCATAGCGGTGGTGCGGCTGCGTAAGCCACTCTCATACTATAAGGACAAGTATGGTACTGCATTGTGGGGCCTGAACAAGCTGTTCCTGCTGATGGAAAAGCAGCATAACCGGGGACAAGACGGAATTGGTATCGGTTGCGTGAAGCTTGAAATGCCGCTTGGTCAACCGTATATCTTTCGGCGCAGAGATGCCAAAAAAGATTCAATGGCTTATGTGTTCCGCAAGGAACTTAAAAGCTTCAATCGGATGGTGCGTAAAGGAATTCTGGATCCCGAAGATCCTGATGCGGTAAAAAGTAAATTCGACTTCGGAGGTGAGGTGCTTATGGGTCACCTGCGCTATGGCACATCTGGTGAATTTGATGCTGGCTCATGCCATCCTTATTTACGGCGCTCGAACTGGCCTACACGTACGCTCATGGTGATGGGAAATTTCAACATGACTAACACAGGCGCGTTGAACAAAAAAATGATGGATCGTGGACAGCACCCAGTTTTTGGTACCGATACCCAGACCGTTTTAGAAGAGGTTGGATTTCACCTCGATGAGCATCATACCGATCTTTATCACAAGCTTAAAGAGCAGGGGATTGATGGTCTGGAAATACCATCTTTGATTTCGCAGCAGATGGATCTTCCTGAGGTGGTTCGAAAATCTGGTGAATCATGGGATGGAGGATATGCCATTGCTGGTGTGGTCGGAAACGGTGATATGTTCGTGATGCGTGACCCGCGCGGTATTCGGCCGTGCCATGTCTATCAGGATGATGAAGTGATTGCTTTTGCTTCCGAACGTGTGCCTCTCATGACGGTGTTTGAGGCGGACAAAGAGGCTGTTGAGGAGCTCGAGCCAGGTCATGTGTCCATTGTTCGCCGTGACGGCAGCCAGAAAACTGTTAGGTTTCATGATGAGAGACCCAAGACGCCTTGCTCTTTTGAGCGAATCTATTTTTCTCGAGGCAATGATCCCTCGATTTACCGTGAGCGTAAAGCGATGGGGGCTTCTCTTGTGGATCAGGTTTGTGAATCGATTGATGGGAATTTCGAAAATGCTGTTTTTGCTTTTATACCCAATACGGCGGAAACTGCTTACTACGGATTTCTTGATGGGCTGCGCATGTTACGACGTCAGCAGGTGCGGGCAGAGATCATGGATGCTTGTAAGAAAGGAGACCTTTCAGATGAGTTGCTTGATAAACTAGTCATGCGCAATTGGCCGCGTGGCGAGAAGGCCGTGCACAAGGACATCAAGATGCGCACGTTCATTTCTCAGGAAAAGGGTAGAGCGCAGCTTGTTTCCCACGTTTATGATATCACCTACGGATTGGTGAAGGAAAATGATGCACTTGTCGTGCTGGACGACTCAATTGTGAGAGGCACGACGCTCAAGGAGTCGATTCTAAAAATCCTCGCTCGTACACGACCACGGAAGATTGTCGTATGTTCGACGGCTCCGCAGATTCGTTACCCAGATTGCTATGGGATTGATATGTCAGAACTGGGTAAATTTATTGCTTTTCAGGCAGCGGTTAACCTAATTAAACGAGCGAACAACGCCCGTTTGTTAGAAGAGGTTTACCAAGCCTGCAAAGTGGAGCTTACCAAGCCTGCTGAGGAACGTGTAAACCAGGTGAAACGCATTTACGCTGACTTTGCAGACGAAGAAATTTCCGCTGAGATTAGTCGTATGGTCTATCCTGAGGAAACCGGCTGGCATGGTGATGTTGAAGTCATCTATCAGACGATTGAGAATTTGCGTGCCTGCATCAAGGGGCCCATAGGAGATTGGTATTTTACGGGTGATTTCCCCACTCCGGGAGGATTTGCTACTGTCAATCTTGCCTATGTGAAGTGGTTTGAGGGTGCTGATGGGCGCAGCTATGACCTTCCATTGTGATTGGGGCGCTGAGAGCCACCATGCGAGAGGGCAGTTTCTAGTGTGCACTTTGTAGCAGCGATGCAGCGATATAGTAGCTATTTGCTTCTAACCGTTGTGTGAAAAGTCGCCTAGCTTTGCTGAATTACTTCTGCAGCACGGGCAACACGCAGCAGGGATTGTTCTCCCATTGATGGTCCTAGAATTTGGAGCCCGACTGGGAGATTGCTACCAGTTTCTGAGGTGATTGCTCCGCATGGAACACTAATGCCAGAGATACCTGCGATGTTTGCAGAAATGGTATAAATATCTGCGAGATATTGCTGCAGTGGATTGTCCTTGTCCGCGCCTAGAAGCGGCGCTGCATTTGGCGATACAGGCGAAATGATGGCATCCACTTTTTCATAAGCATTGAGGAAATCCTGTCGGATGAGTGTACGAACTTTTTGTGCCCGATTGTAGTAGGCATCATAGTAGCCAGAGGAAAGAACGTAGGTTCCTAGGATGATGCGTCGTTTAACTTCTGGGCCGAACCCTTGTGCTCGGCTACGGCGGTATAGATCAAGAACGTCATCAGGGTTCTCCACACGATTGCCGTAGCGAATACCGTCGAAGCGTGACAAGTTCGACGAGGCTTCAGCCGTCGCGAGGATGTAGTAGGTTGCTACGGCGTATTCCGTATGAGGTAATGAGATTTCCACAATCTCTGCCCCTGCTGAATTGAGGCCTTTCACGGTATGATCTATTTTTTCGCGTACTGCGGGGTGAATACCATCACCGAAATATTCTTTGGGTAGGCCAAGTTTCATACCTTGTATACCATCGCTGAGCCCCTCAGTAAAATCAGGAACATCTTGTTTGAGCGATGTCGAGTCAGCGGAGTCATGTCCGGCTATAGCATTGAGCACAAGTGCGGCGTCCTCCACACTGCGGGTTAGTGGGCCAATTTGGTCGAGTGAAGATGCGAATGCTACTAGTCCGTAACGTGAAATCCTACCGTATGATGGTTTCAGACCAACCACGCCACAGTGGCTTGCTGGTTGGCGGATTGACCCTCCGGTGTCTGAGCCGAGTGTTGCGATTGCGGTGTTTGATGCCACAGCTGCGGCGGAACCACCTGATGAGCCGCCGGGGGCGCGACAAACATCGTGCGGGTTGATGGTTTTTCCTAGTGCTGAATTTTCCGTAGTGGATCCCATGGCGAATTCATCCATATTCATTCGACCAAATGGTATGGCGCCAGCCTCCCGCAGCTTACGGATAACGGTGGCATCATATGGGGCTCTGTAAGCATTTTCTAAAAAGCTGGAGGCACACGAACATGGTTGTCCGTTCACGTTGATGTTGTCCTTGATCCCAATTGGAATGCCGCCGAGAGGTTTGGTGAGATCTACTGAAGTGGCTTCATGTTTTGCGCAATCCAAGTCATGGCCCAGATAGGCTCCTACGTCGCTTTTACTGATGTTCTCCGCTAGGGAGTCGAGAATATCTGCGGGTGAAATATCGCCTGCGCTTAGCTGCTCTCGGAGCGAGGAAATGGTTTGTGTGTTAAGAGACATGGTAGATGAATATGGAAAGGTCAGGCATCCACAACTTTGGGCACACGAATTTGTCCCAGAGCACTCTCTGGTGCATTTCGTAGTAGGTCGTCTTGGCTAAGGGCTGGACGTGAAGTATCCTCTCTTAAAACTGCGAATACTGGGGAGTTGTGTGCGGTCGGATCAATTCCTTCGATGTCGACATCTTGGAGTTTCTCGATGTATCCTAGAATGGCATTCAGCTGCCCCTGAAAGATAGTACATTCTTCTTCGCTGAGGTCCATACGGGCTAAGTTTGCCACGTAGCGGACATCTATCTGCTCCTTGTTCATGCGGGTGAAACTGCATTGGTGTTGGCCAAGTTTCAAGCACGGATGCATAAACTCATGACACGGGGAGATTTACCTGCGTGTCCTGCGGGTGCTAAAGAGCTCTCCACAGTATGGGCATCTGTAGGATTTGGAAAACAAAACGGCTTTTGCGATATGGAGCCTGTAACTAATTCCTAATGCTTTCTTGGCGTTGCGGTGTCTGCGGCATCTGGATCCAGCCCATATTTTGCCCATACACAATGGGCAATGCCAACCTATGTTAGCGATGAAAAAAGCCACGATAGATACGATAGTGGTGATGCCAGAAGCAGCGGCGTATTTGAGTAAATCATCATTGTTGAGGACAAACCCTGAAATGAGAAACCCCGTAGATATGGCAACGAGACACGAATTAAGCAAAAAATGTAATGCGCCTAAGTGGAGTGACTTGACAGTACGCTTTGAGTGTTGTCGGTGCATATAAAGTTATTTAGCCTAAAGCAGGATACCTGCTAACGCAACCAGATCTTTTAGATAAGATGGATTACGTTAGCAGGATCTAATACCCAAAATATGTTTCCCTCATGTTTTTTGAAACGTGAGGGAATTCACACACACACTTTGTTACACAGCACCTTGACGGGCTAATTCAATGAGTATGCAAAAATTTATTAAAGTAATTTTCACGGACTTCAGAAACTTTAGTGCAAGAATTGAAGTAAGCCACAAAACGACTGCTTACTGTAATGTTTCGTAGATCCAATAACCAATCGCCAACATGGCAAGAATCAGAAGTAGTATGAGTAAGCCGCTCTTGGCTTGGTTGCGGCGTTCGTTTTTGAGCTCACCACGGCTGAGCTTTTCCATGAATTGTTTCTCGCGTTGTCGCTGCTGAACTTCCGTTGGTGGTGGGAGTGTGCGCATTCTTTCCTCCTCCGCTTGGATTTCGCGTTCTGGGCCGTGTTCGACAAAGTCTTGTAGCTGTTCGATACGTTCACTTAGTTCGCGCTCACGAGCACTCAATAAGTCAAGATCTGGGCCTTTGGAGGCGTCTGGCGCTTTGCCTAGTTTTGCCATAGCTCGGGTGCGCGTAGCGATACTCTTACTTCAGAAAATAGAGGGCTAGTGCGATGGTTCCTAGTATGATGATGGGTAGGTTAAAGGCGAGTCCATTGCGAAGCATGGCACCAAACTCACTGTCACGTGCTGATGAATTTTTTGTCCTTTTGGTCTTACTCCTACCACCAAATACAGAGGCGCTTCGACCCCCGGAAAAATGTGCGACAGCCTGCTCATATTCATCCTCCGCCAGATCGAGTACTGAAATCGCACGTGCAAGATCTTGTCGTAAGCTTTCATTGTTCCAGCCATCGGGATTGAGAGCATTAATTTTGTCCAAGTGATCGGCAAAACAGATACGTGCCTGTTCCAGTTCATCAAGCTCCTGCTTGGTGGCGAAAATCTCACGATCCATTGCGGTGACCGCTGTGCTTACTTTCTCGTGCAGATCTACTTGGCCATGCAGGAAGTCCTCCTTGGCCTCGTTGAGTTCTTGAAGTTCGAGTTTTTGACGCTCAACTTCTTGTTGCTGCTGTTGAAGTTGCTCTAGCTGGTTCTGGGCGTCTTGGAGTTTGCCATTAAAATCCTCTGTAAGTTGACTGGATTCTCCCACAGATCCTCGCGGGTTCATCTCCATTTGAGTGGCACGCACGTTGAGTTGCTGCCGATGTTCTGTTGTTTTTGGCATGGGAGTGGAAGTGTTGTTAACACGCGTATCATACATATTAAAACCATTTTGACCAGTTAATAGTTAATGTTTATTGACTAATAACCAGAAAAATACGTAATGTGAATAACATCAGAATATCTCCTAACAATCAGGTAAATACACTGTATTTAGTAACAGAAAAACCTCTTAACTCGTTGATGGTTGAGGAGTTCAAAAACATGTTTATGTTCTTAAGATTATCATTAACACCTTATCTAACTAGGGTGGGATATGATACTTTTTCACGCCGGAAATCGATCTATCTATATGATTTTAAGTGATTTATAGATATGGGTTATCCATCAGCCTGCTACTGGCAATACTGCAAATCAGTGGATTGTTTAATACCTATAGAGTGCGCGCGAAAGTTGGCGGGTAGCGGTAACTCAGCTTTGCAATCGAAGTGTTGTGAATAACTTGTCAGCAAGTTGCTAAAAGTGATATTTGCCAAATGTTTATTGTTCGATCACATGAACGCCATCCAGATTGATACGCGATACGTAACATTGGCTTTCAAGTTCAATGCGATCAAATACTTCTGAGATTGCTTTACCCGTGCGGTGGGCAATTTCCTCACCTTCACAAAGTGCAAATACGCTGGGTCCGGCGCCGGAGATGGAGAACCCGAGAGCGCCTTGTGCCATCGCGGCACGTTTGGCATTGTAGAATTCTGGGATGAGTTTGTGGCGGCGTGGCTCGGCAATCACATCGTGGATGGAGCGGCCGATCATGGCGTAGTCCTCCTGGATCAGTCCGCAGATCAATCCGCCCAAATTTCCGATTTGCTGGGTGGCGTTCACCATTGGGATTTCCGTGGGCAGAATTTCGCGTGCCACTTTGGTCAGAATTTCCATTTCAGGGTGCACCACGGCTGCCCAGAGGTTCTTGGGAACTGGCAGTTGGGAGATGTCGAGCTCCTGATTGGAACGGATGAACACGACGCCGCCGAGCAGGCTGGGTCCAACGTTATCAGCGTGCCAAGCGCCGTCGGCACTGGCCTCGCCTTGCATCGCAAATGGCAGTAGCTGCTTCTTGGCGAGCGGCTCACCAATGAGTTTATTGACGGCATAAACACCTGCAACGGCTGATGCGGCTGATGATCCGAGCCCGCTACCAAATGGCATTTTTTTGTGAATTTCCAGCTCGATGCCGCGGTCGCTCATACCTAGGTGGCGAAGTAAATCAAGGGCAGCTACACCTGCGGTATTCTTCTCCACGTCTTTGGGAAGCTTGCCATTGTCTCCGGTGATCTTGGTAATGCGCAGTCCGGGTTTGTCGGAGTGCCGGGCAACAACTTCATCGCCCGGTGCTTCTATGGCGAAACCGAGCACGTCAAAACCACATGCCACATTGGCAACGGTGGCGGGGGCAAATACGCGGACTTCTTTAACAGATTCTTGGGTCATGAGAGAGGTTACATAATATAGTCAGGGCATTTTGGCGAGCGGAACGGATGACATTTTTACCCACCAAAAGAATTCGACGGCACACCTTGAACTCCAAGCCCCTTGATGCGGATCAGCCTGCCGGCGTCTTCCTCGACCTGTTCCTTGTGGATGCCGGTGGTGACGTAGAGCTCGTCGAGCTTTTCTCCGCCGAA
>JABHEX010000061.1 GCA_018676385.1 Akkermansiaceae bacterium | reverse complement strand
GTTCTAAATAATCAGGTAATTTTAAAGATGCGCGTACGCTAGTTAAGGCAGGTCTCATGGTGGGTTCGAATGCTAGGTCGTAATTAGCATCGTCAGCCTCAAGTCGAACGATGTCTTTAGCTCGCTGACCTGGAAATGTAAAAGTGTATGCATTACTCTTGAGAGGTGCTTCAATCCACTCTCCATTGCCATAGCGCGCTCTTGCGGTAGCGGGTTGTCGGTTGGTGTCTTTAGATAGGGGGACAACAATGCTGAACGACTCGCCATAGGGAATGTGCTGTGGCGAACCGATACCTGAAATATCTAATTGAGTGAAAGTGAAGCGCTCTGTTTGAGCTAGTGGCATCAGCCATCGTTTCAGCGAGTTAATTCCAGCTTCAGGCATGCAAACAAGCCCAGTTACAGACAATACGAACAGAACCATTACCGCCAGTGTCCATTTACGGTGGCGAGCAGCAGGCAGAGCCATGGATAAGTTTCTTCCTGCAGCGTCTGCCGTGACGCTTTGCATAGCAGCTGCGCGAAGCTCCGGTGAGAGGGTTTCCTTGGATTCATTCTGGCTCTGAAGTTCAACCGCGCCAAGCAGGCGGTCACCTAACCTAGGGAAACGGCGGGAGATCAGGCGAGCTAGTTGATTTTCACGGCGGTGACCATATACCCAACGATGAATCCAATAGGGTGCAAAGAGGACAAATAATGAAATGCCACAGAGCAGAATTATGAGACGGATTATGCCTGAGGTTTCAAAGAAACGATCGAACGCGAACACCAAAAGAAAGGAGAACAGCAAACCAAAAAAACCAGCTAATACCGCCTCTGCAATTTTGATCTTCCATAATCGTTTCTTAAACTCTTCTAGCTGAGTGCTCAAACCAGCAGGGATTTGAATCTCTTGGTAATCGTTGTTATCTGGAAGCTGATCTTTCATGGTCTTTCTTTACTGCAGAGAATATGGGAGGATTGAGATTGTCTTAATTTGACTTAAGAGACTTGAAATGTGACGACGTATTTCTTAGATGGTAAAAATTTTTTGGCTACTAATGGCTGCCTTCGGTTGTCATCTTTTCATAGACTTAATAACGAATCCAGAGCATTCTTAATTAGATAACGTTCCTCAACCCACCTATTTGTCCACGATCGGATGTTTAAATTGTAATTTTTTTGTCGTTGCGTGATCAAGAATTACCTAACGGTTTGTGGTATCAGATCGTATAGCAAGGCGAGGAATGGGCTTGCAATCTAGCCATACCCGATTAAATCCCACCATACCTTGCGTGATTTAGCCACAGAACCCGCATTTACAGAAGCAGATTTGGGGATGCCGCTGCCGAAGACTCGGCATGCATGCTCGACATGCTTACCTTCTTGGAACTCCGTCCTAGGCTATGAAAAAAAATTAGCCAAAGTAATGCGAGCTCTGCAAGCAGGGTACCCACGGTTTGTTCTTCACCCAGCAACAGAGCGACTGTTTCAAGTGGCGCAGTCATTACTTGCGGAGAATGGTACGCGAGTCGTTGTTTTTCCCAGCAAAGAATCCGCGCAGAGAGCTCAGCGATTTGTTGAAAAACGTACCGGATCTGCATCGCGTATTGCCAGTTTTGAGGGGTTGCAAGCGCTGATTGTCAGCGAAGACGACTATTCAGTGGCGATGGAATATTGGCGTTATACGGGTGAGGTGGTAAGCAGCCGTCAGGCGGAGCATATTCTATCCGGTAAAGATAGTAATAATCACAACCCTGTAAGCCTGCGAAAGCGGCTTGCCAGGCTGGGTAACTATCGGCCAGAAAAAGTTTTCATTTATGAGAATGGCATGGCGGCCATGTATTCCATTTATCGCGCAGCAAACAAACTTTTGCCTGGACGCAAAACCCTACAACTAGAATTCCCTTACGTTGACGCCATGAGGGTACAGAGACATCTAGGTAATGGTGTAGTGTATCTAAACGAAGCGGTTGGAGAGTCTTTGGATGAGGCATTGAGCCGTATTGCCAAAGGAGAATTTTCAGCCGTTTTTTGTGAGGCTCCGAGTAATCCACTGATGAGAACGGTCGATATCCCTAGAGTTTCCCGAGCATGCCGTGATGGTGGTGTGCCCTTTGTAATTGACGATACCATTTGCTCTACTGCGAATGTCCGAGTTGACCAATATGCGGATGTTGTCGTATCAAGCCTAACTAAATGGATTTCAGGGAAAGGGGATGTGATGGCGGGACAAATCACGATATGTAATAAGTCTCCTTTTCTTAATGATTTGATGGAGTTTTATGGAATTGATTGCCCAGATGGCAGTCGCCTCTACGCGTCAGATGCGCGTATTTTAGCTCGCAACATTAGCGGTTTCTCCTCACGCATGAAAAAATGCAATGATACAGCTGAGTTGGTTGCCGATTTCTTGAAAGCTCATCCTGCAATTGAAAATGTCTGGTATCCAAAGTTTACTACACCTGACACCTATGAGGCCATTCGCCGAGAGGGGGGAGGCTACGGGGGGTTGATTTCCTTTGTTCTCAAAAATCGTAAGAAAACACCTCGTTTCTATGATGCTCTGAGAATATCCAAAGGCCCGAGCCTAGGCACTGAATTTAGCCTTGCCTGCCCGTATACTATGCTCGCTCACTACGACGAAATGGAATGGGTAGAGGGCTGCGGATTGGACAAATATCTGATTCGAATCTCGATAGGTGTCGAGGATGCTGATGATTTGCTGACACGGGTGGCTGAGGCGCTTAAGTTAGCATAGCCCCATCGTGTGTAGTTGCTGAAATAGATGCATGTGGCACATCTATTGCTTTATCAATTGTGTGCTGGTCTTTACAACAACCCGATACATTAGCAACATGCCCATCTTACCAAACAATCTGCTTGACAACATAGCGCTCATGCATAACCACTGTTCACGTCCTCAGGTGGTTGAAATAACTACCATGCGTCCCACCGATTTACTATTTCTACACTTTAACCAAAAAAACTGAATGGCTAGAAATAAAACAAAGCTTGCCTTGCGCGTAAACGAAGAGAATCCCAATCACCACCTCTGGAACAATCGTGGTGTGTGGTGGTGTCATCTCACTGTCCACAAAAACGACGCTACCTCTGAGAGGTTACGCTTTTCTCTTAAAACTCGCGACCTCGATAGTGCTCGCGACAGGCGCGATCGCATCCTACGTGACATCGCAGAACACTACGAAATTGCTGCATAACACTGGTTTTATTGGATTTGTTCCATTCATGGTGTCATCGATATTTTATCGCTTCTCATCAGATGATCACTTGCTAAGTTATCAACTTGTATATGGCACGTGATTACAAATTATCGTCAGGTAGTGGTTCTAGTCGGGGTAATTGTGGATCTTCCGGGATAGATTATGCCGCTGAACTAAACAGTCAGCAGTTTGCTGCCGTTAGCTCTGCTCCTGGGCCAGCTCTGGTCATCGCTGGAGCAGGTTCGGGCAAGACCCGCACACTCACCCATAGAGTTGCATACCTCCTGGACAAGGGCGTTGAGCCAGCAAACATATTGCTGCTCACTTTCACTAACAAAGCGGCCCGTGAGATGTTAGATCGCGTTGAGCTCCTTGTGCCTCAAAACATAAGTGCTCTCTGGAGCGGTACTTTCCATAGTATCGGGAATAAGATACTGCGCCGACATGCCGATGTATTAGGGTTTACACGCTCATTTTCCATACTTGACCGCGATGATCAAAAGTCGCTGATGAATGAGACGATACGCCAACTAAATATCGATACCGGTGGAAGAAGGTTTCCTAAAGCGGATTTGTTGGCCTCTATTTTTAGTCTTTGTGAGAATACCTCCGAGCCGTTGGAGGAAATCCTTGAGTATAGGTATCCACATCTTGAAGAATGGCTGGATGAAATCAAGAAACTAAGAAAACGCTACCGAAAAAGAAAACTCGATACCAACTCGATGGACTTTGATGATTTGTTGGTGCTCTCACTCAAACTTTTGAAGGAACACCAAGACTTACGCAACCTGTATCAGAGAAAAT
>JABHEX010000060.1 GCA_018676385.1 Akkermansiaceae bacterium | reverse complement strand
TGACTCATGCCAAAAGAGGTAGGCTGTCGATCTCAAGGGCATGACCAACGCTGTATTATTACTACGAATTTAGTGCTGATTCAGAGCAGATGTCGCAATATGATGATGTATTTAAATTGATAATCAGTCACGATTCAGCTCATGAATTTTATTCAGATAATCGTTATTAGTTATTACTTTTAAAGGGCGCTCTTTTTCAGCCATCATCTTCATGACCATGTCAGAGCTGCCATGGATGAGTTCTTCAATGATTTCTGCCTCGGGTAAGTTCTTCCAATATTTCTTAGGCATTTCCGTTTGCATCATTTTTATCTTAAGTCGGGCTGGATTGAATATACTGCGGTAGTATGCACGCCAAAGGCCCTCCAGTTCATCATCGTTAGGGGCTTTTGTTTGATCCACTCCATCAGAGAATTGTATATTCTGTCCATTCCAGTGCACGCAGTCGTCGGGCGTCAAAATTGACCAGTTCATACCCGCGAACCTCTTTCTGAAAAATGACGTGTTAACTTTGACGATTAAATGATCAGGTTCAAACCAGGCAACATAACTTTCAAGCCCGTTTTCTCCGTCTTTGATTTTTTTGAATCTGACAAATGCTCGCATTTTATGGATATCGCGGCTGACTGTCTTGCGCATTTGTTCAAGAGCGCGCACTGCAGGATGCGTTTGATTTTTCATAATATTACGATCCTTGCCGTGAGTCATTGCCCAGAGGATTTGATAGAGCAGGGCCCACTGTTTTCCTGATCGATGACACGACACCGTTTCTGCAAGACGGACAAATTCCCTTGGCACATTGAGTCTTGGTGAATCAGGGTCTGTCGGTAATGGGTCGTCGAATTTGAGCATGCCTTCAGTCTGATCGCCCAAGGATGACCATAATACATCATCAGGATGTATCTTCGCATTTATCAGGTGACGTGCGTTATTGCGCCACTCATCGAAATTAGGTTCTATTAAAATAGTCCTCATCGCTAAAACTCACCATGGTGTGCCTCCACTTTTGCTTGTATGGTAGTTGCCTTTCCGACGATGGGAGTGGCGGTAAAATCGAGCTCTAGCTGTTCTGGTGGAGGTGCAAATTTTGCACGTAAGTCCTCGCTTGAAAGCTCAAGCTTGGCTGGATTGTGATCTGAGCAGATCATAAATGGCATCGTTTTCTTCAAATTCACTCTCAGTTTGATCAAGTCTTGTAACTTGATTGCATGATGCCGCCGTAGCCTAACAATTCTTTTAGCATTTCTGACTCCCAAGCCGGGGATGCGGTAGAGGAGCTCAAGGGGGGAGCGGTTGACATCGATCGGAAACGACTGTCGATTTCGTAGTGCCCATGAGAGCTTTGGATCGATGTCTAAATCTAAGTTGGGGTCATTTTTTGTGGTGATTTCATCAACAGAAAATCCATAGAATCGAAGCAGCCAGTCAGCTTGGTAGAGCCGGTGCTCTCTCACTAATGGTGGTGATTTTAGGGGTAATACGACCGATGGTTCTGGAATCGGACTAAAGGCTGAATAGTAGACACGCTTCAACTTAAAGTTTCCGTATAGGTCACCTGCTCTGGAGAGAAAGTCTGAGTCATTAGATTGGTCTGCGCCAACGATCATTTGAGTGCTTTGACCAGTTGCGTAGGATGGTTTTTTGATACGTGATTTTTTAATTCTCAGTTCCTTGCGGATACTTTGTGTTTCGTCTATGCGCGCATGGATTGTGTTCATTGCCTCACGGGTGCGTTGAACACTTTTCTCAGGAGCGAGTTTTTTTAAACTCTCTTGCTTTGGGAGTTCGACGTTGATGCTCAGGCGATCGGCATATTTGCCTGCTTCTGCAATCAGCTCAGGTGATGCCTCAGGAATTGTTTTGAGGTGTATGTAGCCCTTGAAATGGTGAGTCTCACGTAGCAGTTTTGCGACCCTAACAACTAATTCCATCGTGTAATCTGCACTTCTGACGATACCCGAGCTTAGGAAGAGCCCTTCAATGTAATTACGCTTGTAAAACGAGAGCGTGAGATCGACCACCTCCTCTGGCGTAAATCGCGCGCGCCTAACATCGCTAGATCTCCGGTTGATACAATAATGGCAGTCATAGATGCAGACATTGGTTAACAACACCTTAAGAAGGGAGATACAGCGACCGTCTGGTGCATATGAATGACAAATACCTGCACCTCCTGTTGAACCTACACCTTTTCCAGCCGATGAGTCTTTTTTTGCCCCAGCGGAGCTTGCGCAGGATGCGTCATACTTTGCAGCGTCTGCTAGGACCTTGAGTTTGTCGAGAGTATTCACGCGAACAACATAATCTAGTGAACAGCTATGACAAGCTAATTATATCAAATCTGCGATTCTAGTAAGCTCTATTTGACGAATTACAATTCCAGTCTTATCTGCAAATGTCATGGCTAAAGCATCCAAAAAAAAACCCTTCACTAAGGATGATCTGGAGCATCATTATTGGCATATCATTCTGACTCATGGGAAGCGTCCTGTGAATGTGTATGCCTTTGTTCAAGAACTTGAGATTGAGGAAACTGAATTTTACAAGCATGTTGCAAGCTTTGAGGCCTTGGAAGCCAGGTATTGGGAACGGCTTGTTGAAGAATCTATTGCAGTTTTAGGTGATGACGACGATTATGCAGATTATTCGAGTGATCAAAAACTGCTGGCATTCTTTTACACATTTTTTCAGCACGCTCAAAAACATCGTTCGCGTATGGTGGAATTTTTTCCAAGTCCTGGCTGCAGCAAGGTAATCAAGCCGATGAGAAAGCGCTTTCTGCATTATGCAAAAGAAATAGTCGATCAAGGTCTCGAGGAGGGGAGTGTTGCTGATCGAAAAAATCTCACCGACAAATATCCGCAACTCATGTTTGAGCAGTTTCGCTCAATTATTGAATACCATCGTAAAGATCAGTCAGAAGAATTTCAGGATACGGACGCATTAATAGAAAAGAGTGTGCGTTTGGGGGCTGATATTGCTCGTGCTGGCACACTTGACTCGGCTATCGACCTTGGACGTTTCCTTTTGCGTAGATTGACGGTTGCAGAAAATTAGGAGCTTATGAAAGAGCAGACCAAAATACCCAAGAATAAGATCAGCCGCGCGAGCAAGCTTGCACGCACTGGTGTTCAAGTAGGTGTTAACTACCTAAAATATAAGGCTAAGAAAACGATCACTGGTAAGGATGATAAAGCAGCATTCCACGAGGTTACTGCCAAGCAGACTTATGATACTTTTAGTGAGCTCAAAGGTGGGCCGCTGAAGCTTGCGCAAATGCTCAGTATGGATCGTAATCTTGTGCCAGATCAATATGCTGATCAATTTTCCCAAGCACAATATAGCGCGCCACCTCTCACCTATCCACTTGTCGTTAATACCTTCAATAAGGAACTTGGTAAGAAACCAACCGAAATTTTTGAGTCATTCACAAATAAGGCAGTATCAGGAGCTTCAATCGGGCAGGTGCATCAAGCTAAAATTGGGGACAATAAATATGCTGTTAAAATTCAATACCCGGGTGTTGCTAACAGCTTGAAATCTGATCTTGCCATTGTGAAACCGATCGCGTTGAGGCTATTCCAGCTCGATGCAAAATCACTTGATCCCTACATTAGTGAAGTAGAAGAGAGGCTGCTTGAGGAAACCAACTACCACCTCGAGTTAGAGAGATCAGTTGATTTGGCAAACAAGTCCCGCCACCTGCCGATGACGCGTTTT
>JABHEX010000059.1 GCA_018676385.1 Akkermansiaceae bacterium | reverse complement strand
GACCCTAGCGAACAGCGCGAGCGTATCAGGAAGATGTGTGCTGGCGAATATAAACTAGTTTATGTAGCGCCTGAGCGGTTTAGGGCATCATCATTCATGGAGGCAATCAAATCGGTAAATATTGCATTGTTCGCAGTGGATGAGGCGCACTGCTTGAGTCAGTGGGGACATGATTTCCGACCAGAATACATGAAACTTGGTATGGCACTTGAGGCGTTGGGAAGACCGCAGGCGCTTGCGCTGACTGCCACAGCGACTCCAACCGTCAGGGATGACATTATGAAAGTCCTAGCGTTGCGCGATCCATTTGAAACGGTAAGTGGCTTCAGTAGGCCAAATCTATTTCTTGCCATTACAACGGTGGATAAACATCGCCAAAAATACGCTCGTTTAGCTGATATTGTTAGCCAGTGGAAAACAGGGATTGTGTATTGTGCGACACGTAAAAGAGTCGAGGAAGTGGCGGAAACGCTACATGGACAGGGTATCAAATGCATTGCCTATCATGGAGGTATGAGCGAAGCCGAAAGAGAGGCTACTCAGAATACTTTCATTAGCCGTAAGGCTGATGTAGCGGTCGCTACCAATGCATTTGGTATGGGTATTGACCGCTCAGATGTACGTTTCGTAGTGCATTTTGAAATCCCGGGAAGTATCGAGGCATACTATCAAGAAGCTGGTCGCGCTGGTCGTGATGGTGAATCTGCATATTGTGAGCTGTTTTTTAATTATGCTGACACCCGCACACAGGAGTTTTTCATTGAGGGAGCAAACCCCAGTTATCAGACGATCTGCGAAGTTTATCGTTTCTTACTGAATGAATCTGATGACGATTTCGAAGTGAACTGTACGCTTGATCAGATAGCGGATGGCGCGGATGTTAAAAATGGAATGGCGGTAGGAAGTGCTCTGTCGGTTTTAGTTCGCGGTGCATACATTGAGCGTTTTGATATTAGCGGAAAACGGATGAAGGGTACTAGAATTAAGCACCCAGATATACTGACAATGGACTTAAAGATTGATCGCCCTGCGCTTGAGGAAAAAGACAAGCGCGACCGTGAGAAACTTGATGCTGTGGTGCAGCTGTGTTATGGCAGGCAATGCAGACAGCAAGCGATCTTAGAATATTTTGGCGAGGAAAATGCCAAAGTGTGTGGTAATTGCGATATTTGCAATAGTGCCGATGCGGAAGATGCGCGTGAGCCTCGTTCCGATGAAGAGCTTCTTGTTGTTAGGAAAGCATTGAGCGGAGTGGCTCGAATGAGTCGACAATCATCATCTGGCTGGGAAGGTATTTTTGGCAAAGGTAAAATAATACAAATGCTTATGGGGAGTCAGTCTCAGGATATCAAGCGTGTTCGGCTCAACGAACTTAGTACTCATGGTCTGCTCAAATCATACGGAACAACCTACCTTAATGAGCTTTTTCGATCGATGCACGAGGCAGAACTAGTTGTTACTCAGAGGGGCGAGTATCCGCTGCTAACACTGACGCTGAGAGGTGAGGAAGTTATGTCTGGAAAAGCTAAACCCAATATTGTTTGGCCCGAATATCACACCCCTAGTCGTACAAAAGATGAATCCATTGAAATGGAGGAATATGATTTTGATGCTGCGCTCTATGATAGGCTTAAAGATCTTCGAGAAAAACTCGCAAAAAAGGGGGGAGTGCCGTCATACCATATTTTTCCTAATAAAACTCTGGAGCATTTCACTCGTTTGAGGCCTAAGACGCACGATGCGGGGTGTCGGATCAAAGGGGTAGGAGCGATGAAGGCGGAGAGGTATCTCAATTATTTTATCGATGAAATCAATCGAGAGTAAATGTGATTGATTGAGAAATAGAGCCGAAATATCTGGCTTCTTGGGGAATGTGGATGTAAAATTCAGCTGCTGTGAATAATTTGATCAAACATGTGGAAGCGGGGGATGAACTCCATTCCCGAGAAGTAGAGGTAGCTGCCACCATGCTATTAGACGAATCGATTCCCGATGAAAAGAAAGCACAATTTCTCAGGGCTTTGACTGCAAAAGGTGAGACAGCTGCAGAAATAGCCAGCTTCGTTGAGTGTTTTCTTGAGCGGGCTGTTGATCCAGGCACTGGACATATGAAATTTGACGGCCCTACGATTGATGTGTGCGGTACGGGTGGTGATAAGTTGAATTTATTTAATGTGTCAACTACCAGCATGTTCGTAATCGCAGCTGGAGGAGCCACAGTGGTGAAGCACGGTAATCGCGGAATCACATCAAAAAGCGGAGGCGCCGATGTCTTGGAATCACTGGGAATCAACCTTGTAGTAAGTCCAGAGGTATTTCGAAAATGCCTCACTGAGGCGGGCGTTGGTTTTCTTTTCGCTCCTCTATACCATCCTGCGTTCAAGGCTGTTGCGGGAGTGCGTGGAATGCTGGCGAAGGAGGGGATTCGGACGATTTTCAATCTCGTCGGACCATTGCTTAATCCCGCACGACCAGAGTGTCAGCTCGTGGGCGTTTGTGACCCCGAGCTGGATTCTGTTTTTGCTGAAATCCTTCAGCGACTTGGTAGAGACAGCGCTTGGGTGGTTCACGGCACGACAGCAGATGGTTCACCTGTGGATGAAGTTAGTCTGCTAGGAGCTACACGTATTTGTAAATCTGGCAGTTATCAATCGATTGTGGATGAGGAAGTGTTGCCTCAAGACTTTGGCTTTGATTGTTGTTCCATAGCTGATCTTGAAGGGGGTGGGGCGGAGGTGAATGCCCGTATACTAACAGATATTTTAAGTGCCAAAGAATTGGGGCCAAGGCGTGAGATGGTGCTATTAAATGCTGGTGCAGGTCTTGCTTGCGCGGGTTTAACTGATTCTATGGGCGATGGGGTTCGTTTTGCTGCTGAGCTAATAGACTCAGGCAAGGCGTTAGAGCGTCTGCACAAGCTACAGAGTGTGGCGAAGTAACAACTTACAAAATTTTCTGTGGCGAGGGACTAATCTTGTGCGACCTTAGTTCAATAAACTATTATTATTACTATTATGAGCCGACGCGTCAAACCCACCAACATTCCCCAAGAGAGAGATTTTACCGGAGGAATGATTCACTCGCAATCCTGTGCATTTGTTGGCTCCACGGGCGAAAAAAAACTCGATGACCGTATTTCTGCACTTGCCAAGGATATTTCTGGTGGAAAAGAAAACTGCTTATTAGCCGAGATGCTGATTTCTGCAGTGCGAATATCTCGCGGCTCGGTTACGGAGGGTGATTTCAAAACAATGAACCGCTCACTAAAGGAGATGCGATTAGCGAGTGAGGTATTTTATCCTTACCGTAATTGCCGCAAGATTTCTGTGTTTGGGTCAGCTAGGACCGATCCTGAGGAGCCTGAGTATAAAGCAGCCGTTGAGTTTTCGCGCAAGATGCGTGATGCAGGGTTTATGACGATTACTGGGGCTGGGCCAGGTATAATGGCGGCTGGAAACGAAGGGGCAGGTCGTGAAGATAGTTTTGGGCTTAATATTAATTTGCCTTTCGAAGCTGCCGCCAATGCATTTATTTCGGGTGATGATAAATTAATTGATTTTAATTTCTTTTTCACTCGAAAGTTGTCGTTCGTGAAGGAGTCGGACGCAGTTGCAGCATTTCCCGGTGGTTTTGGGACCATGGACGAGATATTTGAGACACTTACGTTAATACAGACGGGTAAAGCAACTATTTACCCACTTGTGTTAGTTGATGCTAAGGGCGGAAAGTATTGGAAGTTTTGGCAGCAATTCGTGGTAGAGCATCTCAGCCGCCTTAAACTGATTTCAGAACATGATTTTTCGCTCTACAAGGTGACGGACAATGTAGATGAGGCGGTTGAAGAAGTGACGCGTTTCTACTCTAACTTTCATTCCTATCGCTATGTGGGAGATATGCTCGTCATCCGAACACAGAAAAAACTTAAGGAAAGCATTATGAAAAAACTCCGTGCGGATTTTACTGATGTTCTTAAGAGTGGAGGGTTTAAACAATCTGGGCCACTTCCTGCTGAATCTGATGAGACAGACCTTGCTGGCCTGAACCGGCTAATTTTTCGCCATCGGCGCCGCAACTTTGGGAGGTTGCGTGAACTGATCGATGTGCTTAATGGCTGAGAAATATATTGGCTCTGAATTACCTAGTTGTGCCACGTTGTGTAGCTTAGATTTAGAAGTTACGACACTGGTAGCTTGATCGTCATACAGTTCAATATGAACAGGAAAAGGGACACAGCACTGAGCCGTGTCCCTATGATTTGATTAGTAGTATGCAAGTTGGTCTTTAGTCGTAATAACTTAAGACTTGTAGCGAAGGCGCTTTTTGTGGCGATTCGCCTTCATGCGCTTTTTACGCTTATGCTTACTGATTTTTGCCTTACGGCTCTTTTTCAGACATCCCATAGTGTTGGTCGGTTAATAATTTGTTTGGTGAAGTTAGCCCTTTCGATTGAAAATGGCTGGAGATTTTCTAGAGAACAATTTTAGAGAGTGGATACTCAATGATGCCCTCGGCGCCCAGTTGCTTTAGATCAGGAATGATGTGGCGTGCCACGGATTCTTCAATCACAGTTTCGACTGCAACCCATTTTTTTTCTGAGAGCTGCGATACAGTTGGACGGCGCAGTGATGGTAGTAGTTCGATCACATCTTGCAAGGATTTTTCGGGAAGATTCATTTTTAGTCCAACTTTACCACGGGCTTCGAGCGCTGCCTTGAGCATCAGTACCATGCGGCCCATTTTGTCTTTTTTCCACTCGTCTTGATAAGATTCTTTGGAAGCGTAAAAGTGTGGAAAAGATGTCAGAAGGGTATCGACGATGCGTAGGTTGTTCGCACGCAGCGAGGAACCGGTTTCTGTAACATCAACAATGGCATCAACAAGATCGGGGACCTTGACCTCAGTGGCGCCCCAAGAATACTCTATATCAGCAGATACATTGTTCTTTTTGAGGTAGTTACGGGTAATTTCTACGCCTTCTGTAGCAATGCGCTTTCCTTCGAGATCCTTGACGTTTTGGATGGGGGAATCCTCAGGGACGACAAGAACCCATTTCGTAGGTCGCACGGTTGCGCGAGAATAGGGGAGCTCTGCCAGATCGACGAGTGCATCCTCATGAGTTGATGCCCAATCGAGACCGGTTATACCGCAATCAATGAAACCTTGTGATAGGTAGCGCCCAATTTCTTGAGCTCTAATTAAATAAATATCAAGGCTTTGATCATCGCTATCAGGCCTGAGCCCACGTGATGACATGTGTATATTAAAACCTGCTTGCTCTAGTAATTTGACTGTTGGGTCTTGGAGCGAGCCTTTGGGTAGGGCTATTTTGAGTTGCTGTGACATGACTAGGTAAGAACAACGCAGCCTGCGTTGTGGGCATTTTCCATAGTTGGCAAATGCTTAGGAATCAACGTGAAACTTGAGAATTAATGACAACGCGAAATAAATATTCACTTTTACACATTATTGACGCCTTTCATGCTTGCGGTACAAGTCATGTGAGTTGATTCTCCGCGCATCATGAATCAAGAAGTTCTTTCTCAAGCTGCCAACGAAGCCCGTGGACTCGCTATTGACGCTGTCCAAGCCTGTTCCTCTGGTCATCTCGGCCTGCCATTGGGTTGTGCTGAAGTCGGCGCGGCTCTATTTGGCAGCAGTCTAAGTTTCCAACCCTCAGCGCCTAAATGGCTTAACCGAGATCGTTTTGTGCTCTCAGCAGGTCACGGATCAATGTTTCTCTACAGTTGGTTACATATGTCGGGTTACGATGTGTCACTTGAAGAGGTTAAAAATTTCCGTCAGCTACACAGCATAACACCTGGTCATCCGGAATTTGACGAGACACCTGGTGTAGAGGCTACGACAGGACCTCTTGGTCAAGGCGTTGCCAATGCTGTTGGTTACGCAGTGAGTGGGAAACGTGCGGCAGCTAAATACAATACTAGCGAACACACGCTTTTTGATCACCATGTAGTGGCCTTGATGGGAGATGGTTGTTTCCAAGAGGGTGTTGCCCGCGAAGCGATTTCGTTTGCGGGCCACAACAAGCTGGATAATCTAATTTTAATCTACGATAGTAACGACGTCACGCTTGATGCCATGGCTGACGTTACACAAAGCGAGGATGCGGCAAAATTTTTTCTAGCGCATGGTTGGAATGTATCAACCATCGATGGGCATGATCTCGATGCTGTGGTTGGTGCTGTTGATGGAGCAAAGGCTAATGATAACGGTCAACCCAACGTGATCATAGCCAAGACCACGATTGGCAAGGGGATTCCAGAGGTTGCTGGAACAGCCAAGGGTCACGGGGAAGGTGGTGCCAACTTTGCTGATACTGCTCGTGCAGCGATGGGTCTTCCGGAGGAAAAATTCTTTATTTCCGATGAAACCAAGAGTTATTTTTCTGAAAGGCAAACTCAGCAAGAAGCACAGTTTCGTGCATGGAATGATACTTACCAAGAATGGACGGCTGCAAATCCTGAGCTTGCTGATGAGCTTTCCAGTGGCGTTGCTAAAGTGGTGCCAAGTGACTTGCTCGATCAGATCCCGGAATTTGCTGCTGACTATAAAAACGCAACGCGCGCCTCGGGTGGTGATGTGATTCAGGCGGTAGCCAAGGCGATGCCAAACTTTATCACGGGGTCAGCTGACCTTTACGGATCCACCAAAAATTACATTACTGATGGTGGTGACTTAACACCTGAAAACCCCACTGGCCGTAATATTTGGTATGGGATACGTGAGCATGCCATGGGTGCGATCAGTAATGGTATTGCCTATGATGGAATCTTCCGCTCTTCATGCGCTACTTTTGCTGTTTTTGCTGATTATTTGCGCCCATCGATTCGGCTTGCAGCACTTGCCAATCTCCCGGTCACATATATTCTGACCCACGATTCGGTTGGTGTCGGTGAAGATGGCCCGACTCACCAGCCAGTCGAAACCGTGAGTGGTCTGCGCGTGATTCCAGGACTTGATGTGTTTCGCCCAGCTGATCCTGAGGAAACTGCTGGTGCATGGGCAGCTTCTATGCACCGCACTGATGGCCCGAGTGCACTATTCTTAACTCGTCAAGCGGTGCCTACCTACAATGAGACGCCAGTGCAGACGCGCCGTGAGGGATCGTATAAAGGTGGATATATTTTAAAACGAGAAACAGCAGAATTGGAAACCATTCTTTTAGCGAGTGGTTCTGAAGTCGAGCACGCAATGGAAGCTGCCGAGCAATTAGGTGCCGGAACACGAGTGGTGTCGATGCCCTGCATGGAGCGGTTTGATCGTCAGGCTTCCGAATATAAAGAAGATGTGCTTCCCGCGAATTGTAGACGCCGCGTAGCTATCGAAGCAGGCGTATCTGGCTTATGGTGGAAATATGTGGGCGACAGTGGCAAGATTTGTGCGATTGATCGTTTTGGTATTTCTGCCCCTGGTAATACTGTTATGCAAGAGCTTGGAATGACTGCTGGAGACGTGGTCACGGCCGTAAATTCATTAAGTTAAATCATTTGAACTAATAGACAATTATCCTAAATTAAAACCATGAATATCGCAATTGGAGCAGATCACGGAGGTGTTGATCTTAAGCACGCTATTATTACTCACCTGCAGGCACAAGGACACGCAGTCAAAGACTACGGAACAGATGGATTAGACTCGGTTGACTATCCTGACTTTGCGAATCTGGTTTCTCGAGGATTAACCCAAGGCCGGTATGATCGTGGCATTCTCATATGCAAATCAGGTATTGGTATGTGCATGGCCGCGAACCGGCATAGAGGAGTCCGGGGTGCCAATGTGCGCACTGTTGAGGAGGCAGAAACCACTCGCGAACATAACGATGCCAACGCGCTGTGTTTGGGTGCAGCGCATCTTGATAATGAAACAGCTCTGAAGATAGTGGATGCGTTTATGATAACAGAGTTTGATGGTGGTCGCCATGAAACACGTGTTAGCAAAGCCTCTGGCAGCCGACTAGCCGTGTCTGATCCTGAGCTCCACGATGCCATAGCGGCGGAGGAGAGACGCCAGTCGCTGAATATCGAGCTAATAGCTTCAGAAAACTTCACTAGTGGAGCTGTGATGGAGGCGCAGGGAAGCCTGCTGACTAACAAGTATGCTGAGGGTTACCCTGGTCGCCGCTGGTATGGTGGTTGTGAATTTGTTGATGTGGCTGAACAGCTTGCAATTGATCGTGCTAAGCAAGTATTTGGGGCTGAGCATGCAAACGTCCAACCGCATTCTGGATCACAGGCGAACACGGCTGTGTATTTTGCTATGCTGAAGCCAGGCGACAAGATCCTAACCATG
>JABHEX010000006.1 GCA_018676385.1 Akkermansiaceae bacterium | reverse complement strand
GAAGAACCTCATTCAAACCACTCATGTATGCGCGAGGTATAATAAAGACTTTCTTTAACATCATCGCAGGAATCGTGGCGCGCATTGGCTGACCTATATAGATGGGATGATTTTTTGACTTGAGGGCAAATGGGTCATCAATGCGCGCGATGACAAAGAGTTGGCGTGATTTTTCATCTAACTCACCTTCAGCACGCAGTATTGTGCCCTGCCAATGCTTATCATTGCCTGTGAGGATCGAGGAGAATGTGATATTGTTTTTTTTGCCATGTTCACCTGGTTTCTGGGGTGGGGTATAATATTGCAGATCACGTGTGGTCAGAGGCAGCCTTACCTCTGCAAAGTCAGTAGAAAAAATATCACCCAACGGAGTGCTTCCACCTACTTGTTGACCGAGCCCGACTCTTCGCTTGCTGACACGTCCGTCATAGGGCGCACGCACCTTGGTTCGCTCGAGATTACGAACGGCACGCTGAACGCTTGATGTTGCTGATGTTACGGTTGCTTCAGCCTCGTGTAATTGTGGTTTGCGCAGCACGAGATCGCTTGGTTCCTCTTGGAAGCCAGCATCCTTCCAGTTCAACAGTGCTTGTTTTGCTCGGGCTTTTTCTTGAGCGAAGTTAGCTTTGGCGCGGGCCAGCTGTGCCTGAGAGGATGTTAGTTCTGTGTTGTAATCTGCTGGATCTATCTCGAGTAAAATATCACCTTTAGTGAAAAAGGCTCCATCCTCAAATTTAGCAGAGATATTTGAAATACGTCCATTGACTTGGGCTGTTAGGGTGGTTGCATTGTGGGCGCGGACCTCACCCTGACTGCGCAGCTTTATTGTATAGTCTTGTGTTTTCAGTGGTATTGCCTTGGTGCGGAACATTGGCCGTTTATTTGCCCGGGGTTTGCGTGTGGACACAGCTTTGTTTTCCTCTCCAAGTTCCATGCCAAATACATTGATATGGACTAACTTTTTTAGAGAAAAGTAGCCACCTACACCAATCAAGATGATCGCTGATGGGATTAGAATGTGTAGTAGCAGTCGCACGAGTGGAATCGATTTGGATTGAACAAGTAGTAGTTGATTACTGGGTATTGAAATCGCCACCAAGGGCAAGGTGCAGATTGATACGGTTCTGGATACGCTGGTTTTGCAAATCAATGAGAGAACTGCGGGCCTTGGATGCCCTGCGTTGGGATTCGAGTAGGTCGATGATGTCAACTCCAGCTACACCCTCCACGTAGTCGCGCTCTGCCTGCCGCTCAGCAAGGGTAGCTTGTTGGAGTTCTTTTCTGAGAAAATGTTCCTGCTGCTTGAGCCAGTTTTCGGAGGCGAGAGCGGACTCGACCTCCCTGAAAGCCTGCAGTGCGATTCTGGTATAATCGTGAACAGCGGCCTTATTGCGGGCGATAGCGGCACGTATGTCCTCTCGCTGGGAGCCGCCTTCAAAAATAGATTGTGCTAGAGATGTTGAAATGGAGGAGGCAAGAAATCCTGGATTTAGCAAATTCGAATAATCGCTGGATGCTGTGCCGGATCTGCCTGTGAGTTTTAGTGATGGTAGGAGGCTTTTTTGTGTAGCAAGCGTGCGATAAAAAGAGGCATCAAGTCGTTTGCGTGCACGTATTAGATCAGGACGGCGACTTAACAGCCCGGCGGGCAGTCCGGTTGGAATGTCACGTCGGATTGTTGGTAGTGTAGCTGGTGCGATCATTTGACCACTTGGGTAGCGGCCCAGTAAGATTTCAATAATTCTGCGGGCATCGTCCCGCCTCTGCATGCGTGCCCTGAGGATTCGCTCTGCACTGAATACGTTGTTCCTTGATAACTGAAGCGCTAAGGCGCGAGCTGTTGCAGCTTTGTAGTTGCGCTCAATTATTTTTTCTACCATGCGGTAGCTGGTAAGTGTGTCCTGAGCAAGGAGCACTTGGTTCTCGGAGCTAATTAAGTCATACCAGAGGCTGGCGATGTTTGCTGCAAGCGAGAGGCGTGTACCTCGAAAATCCGCCAAAAGTGCATCGTAGTCCGCTTTGGCTACGTTTTGGAGATTCCCTAAGCGTCCCCATAGGTCAAGTTCCCAACTAGCACCTACTGAAACTCTCTGATTGGAGGAATATGACCGAGTGCCACCGGCGGCATTTTGATTTGTTCGCGAGCGGCTACCTGATCCTGAGATATCCAAAGACGGTATTTGTGCCGCACGAGCGCGAACCAGCCCGGCGCGCGCTGCCTTAAGTCGCTCAGAGGTAGCGAGCAGATCTGGGTTTCTGTTCATTGCCTCGTTGACGAGCTGATTGAGTTTGCTGTCATTGAGGTCTTTGATCCATCCAGAACTGATACGTGATGGAGTCTTGCCTCCTGATACGCTCCATGCTTCAGGCACAGTGACTTTTATCTGCTTTGTAGGTTTACCTCCTGGGTGGCAAGCGCTACTCATGACAAAGATGGCCAACAAGTTTATCCATACAGGTATACGGGATTTTTTGTCAGCTTGTGAAGATATCATGAGTTGCTTTAAAGCGTAATACTAAAATGTAACGTTAGAGACATTCAGTTGGATGATGTGTGTGAAACACAACGGAAATGAATGAGTTGTGCAAATTATACAAAAAATTATACCAGCATGCTGCTGCTGGCAGGAGGTCGTTCATTGGGTTAGGGAATTCGAAAACGCTTTGCGGTCCCCGGGATAACCATACCGGATGCAGGGTCGATCTTGCCAGTTGATGGATCTCCCACGATGTTACCACTATAAAATCCTTTAACGTCGATTACATTATATGGTCGGTATGGGCTGACTACCATATGAGCTTTTCCTGCGGGGTGTGGATATCCTAGCGGGACTTTTTCGGTGCTGAATCGTGGTGCAGGAACTTCTGCGCCTGTTGAACGAGAACCGCTGGTGAGACCGGTGACATCAGTGCATGAGTTAATGCAGCATGCGAGGGCTGTGATTCCGATAAGGGATCTAATTTTCATAACGATATTCTATTGGTAATTAGCAATTTAAGTTTATATTAATATACCTTAATTCTATGGCTTGGCTATGAGGAAATCTTGGGTTACGACATCAGGGTGGTTATCAAAATAGCTGACTTTCTCGTCTTGGAAAGTCGGTAACGTTTGTCAAAGACGCGGAAGCCGTCAGCTTTTATTTTTTTCAATAAAGTTTGATAAATCTTACGCATTGCCTCGGCTGCTTTGAGCGCTTTAGCATCATCTTGGTGTAGGCAATCGATCGCCTCCTGATAGAGTGCATCGGCTCGGTCTGCCTGATACGACATCATCGCTATAAAACGTCCATCATGAACACGCCCAATAAGATCGCGTTCGCTGTATTGAAAGCGTATCATATCATTCAATGGCAAGTAGATACGCCCACCATTTTTTAGGTCCTCGCCCACGTCGCGTAGAATATTTGTGATTTGCAAGGCATGGCCAAGAGCGACTGCATACTTCAGTGAATCTGGGTGGGTACAGCCGAAAATATGTGTGGAAATGATGCCTACGCAGCTCGCCACTTGGTAAGTGTATTCTTTCAATTCATCCCAAGTTTGAAAACGTTGTGGAGCAAGGTCAGATTCACAACCATCGATTAGATCCAGAAACGGCTGAGAGGATATTGAGTAACGTCCAATGATTTCCGCGACTTCGGTTTCTAATTCATCTGGTTCATCAAAGCCGTCCAGAAGGCCTTTTTTCCAGCGAGCTAGTCCAGCTCGTCTCTCTGCGACAGAAATGCCAGGATCATCTGCTAAATCGTCGATGACTCTGCAGAAAGCATAGAAAACCACCATGTCCTGTTTACGCTGTTTCGGTAAGCAGGCGAGTGCGAATGCGAGATTTGACTTCGCTTTTTTGGTGATTTCTTTGGAAGATGCCATACAAAAATCTGATCGATGAATACTTGGAATGAACGGTCAGGACAGAAATCCACGACTCAAACTACATTATTTGATGGCACCCCAGTGACCGCTGGCAAATGGCCAGAGTGAGATAGCAGCTGGGCCAATGACGTTGAATTCCTTTACCGTGCCCCAAGTTCGTGAGTCAGACGAGTTATAACTGTTGTCGCCCAATGCGATATACTCATTCATGCCAGGGATGTTAGATGAGCGCGCTTTGAAAAGCTTCTGGTTTGCAAGACGACCGTTCGGATCGTATCCACGGTAACCATCTTTCTTACTCATGACGCCCAAGATGCCTTGCTCGGTAGCTTTTTTGCCGTTTAGGTAGAGGTCGTTATTTTGTATCTGCAACTGATCTCCTGGCGTTCCAGCCAATCGCTTAATATAATGAGATCCTGGATTTGGCTGGGATTGAATGTAGGAAATATCGCGTGTATCGAATACAAAAACTTCACCTCTATTGGGACGTCGGAAGTGGTAGGAGACCTTATCAACAAGGATGAGGTCGCCGCTGTCAATGTAGCCGCGAGCAATGACCGTGCCTGCTGGAAGCGTGGGGTTAAGATATATTGCACGTGTCTTACTGCGTGTTCCATCAAACGGAGCTTGAGCAATTTTATCTTGGGTGATGTAGGGAGGGAGTTTGGATTGGTCCTGCAAGTAGCCGCATTTTTCAGCGAGGCCAAATCCCTTTTCCGTGTGGCGATCGTAGCCCAGTAAGGCTGATTTGGGACCGGGGAAAGTCAGTCGTGTGCCATCATCAAAATAGATGTAAGTGCGTGTGAAGAAATGCATGAACTGAGCCTCCACGATGGGGTTATCTTGCTTCAAGCGCTTGTCTTCTTTAAGTACGAGATCTACATAGTTTCTGCCATGACTTAGACGTTGTAGTTGCCTTACCGCCATATTAGGAAATTCATCAGTGGAGACCACAGATGTCGCCACGATCCCGTTGAGTGTAGGTTGCATGGACCCGGTTGGAATACGAAAGGGCTGGACCACATAAGTACGAAGTCCAAGAGCGATGACGATTGCTACGAAAAGCACCTCGAGATTCTCTTCGAACCATCCTTGTGAATGTTGGCGGGGTAGAGCGTTTTCACATGTCGCCTGGAGCTGCTTAGAGGCTTCGGCGTATTTATCACGGTTACTTGATTTCCATGTATGTTGGAGATCTTCACGGCGTGAGGTAATTTCTTGGATTTGCTGTTCGGTCAGCAAATCGCGCTTGTAGTTTAGGAACTTTTTGGCTGCCTTATCGAGGAGTTTGGCTTCTTTTTTCCACTTAGCTGAGAACATACTGGGATGAATAGCGGTTACGTTGAGGCATCCAGCAAGGCAAAATTTAATATTTAATACAAAAACATCTTGCAATTGAGAATCAATATCAATAAAAGCGTGCGCCACCACTTATGTGGTAATATCAAAATTAAATGAGACTATTAAAAAATCTTATGAAAAAAAACATAAACAGGACGATTGCCTTGACTGCTTGCAGTTTAGGTAACTTGGCGGCTATCACAGCTACCGCTGAAAATGAGCAACTTACACCCCTGACTGTTGTGGGGGGTAAGGATCGAGTTACTGAACTAGTAGGTTCTGCGGCTTACCTCGGTGTCGAGGATATGCGCCAGCAAAACTACACCAACGTGAACCGCTTGCTTGCCAAGGTGCCCGGCGTTTACACTCGAGAAGAGGATGGTTATGGCCTATTTCCTAATCTTTCAATTCGCGGTAATCTGGGTACTCGAAGTGAGAAGACCACGGTCATGGAGGATGGCATTCTCATGGCGCCGGCGCCTTACTCAGCACCAGGTGCTTATTATTCTCCAAATGCAGGAAGAATGAGTGGTATTGAAGTGCTGAAGGGCTCTAGCCAAGTTAAGTATGGTCCTCACACCACAGGTGGTGTGATCAACTATCTTTCCACGCCTGTTCCTGATAAAGAAACTTTCTACGGCAAGTTTACCTTTGGATCTGACAACACGATACTAGGGCATGCATACTATGGTAATGCTGTGGACACCAAAAATGGTAGGGTAGGGTATCTGCTTGAGATGCACTACCAGTCTACTGATGGATTTCGATCCATTCAGGGTCATGGTGGTCAAAGCACTGGGTTTGATCGAATCGAGCCTATGCTGAAGATGTTCTGGGAGCCGGATACTGCTCTTAAGCAGCGGCTTGAGTTCAAGGTGGGTTATACCGATTTTGATGCAGACGAAACCTATCTTGGGCTCTCTGAGAGTGATGCTAAGAGCAATCCTTATGATCGCTATGCGGCTACAAAGTTTGACAATATCGATACCTTTCAGACCCGCAGTTATTTAAAATGGACTGCAGAACCGAGTGATGTTCTTAAGCTTGAAGCGACAGCCTATTATAATCGATTTAACCGTAACTGGTATAAACTAAACAAAGTGAATGGTAGTAGCTTACACAGTGCGCTACTTGATCCAGCCAAGGTGAATGAGCTGCGTGGTCAAACTGCTGGCACAGTCATCGATGTTAAAGCAAACAACCGCGACTACTACAGCTATGGTCTTCAATTTGCTGGACAATACGACCTCACTGCAGGAAATGTAGATCACAGTATTACAGGTGGTGTGCGATTGCACCGTGATAGAGTGAGGCGTTTTCAGTGGGTTGACAAATATACCTCAGACGGTGCGGGAGACTTCAATTTAACGACTTCAGGTATTCCTGGTAGTGATTCGAATCGCCGCCAGCAGACGGATGCGATTGCGGTGTTTGTTGAGGATTCTATTAAATTAGGTAAACTCAACTTGCGGCCTGGTGTGCGCTATGAGCACCTCAATTTTAAGTATGAGGATTTCAAGGGGGGGGCTTCCCGTCGTGATGACCTCAACGTTTGGTCTGGAGGTATGGGCTTCACCTACGAACTCGGTGAAACAGATTCTCTTTTTGGAGGTATTTACCGAGGGGTCTCGACTCCAAGCCCCAAAGGATACAGTGAAACTAACTCGGCCAAACAAACCGATGAGGAGACATCTATTTCCTACGAGCTTGGGTGGCGTTACAACAATTCTGACAACCAAGTTGGATTTGAGTTAGTAGGTTTCTACACTGATTTTGATAACCTGCTAGCACCTGCTACAGGCGTTGGCGTAGGTGATCCAGCAAATGGTGGTTCAGCCAAAGTATATGGCATTGAGGCTCAGCTTAGCCACGATCCTGCCTCTAAAGCAGGTAAGGGGTATCGTCTCCCAATGTATGTGAGTGCTACATGGACACAGGCAATAATCACCTCTAATAATGCCGCCGATTCGGGAAATATATTTACTGATTTCCAAGGGGGTAGCACCAAGGGCAATGATATCCCGTACATTCCCGAGTGGAAAATTGCTGCCGGTGTCGGTATCGACTTAGAGAAGTGGGGAGCTAACCTCGACGCTACTTGGACAAGTTCAATGTATGGCACGGGTGGTAATCAGCGTGATTCGGTGACTTCAACGCGTGAGGGACTGGTTGATTCATCTGTTCTAGTCGACATGTCAGCATGGTATCAGCTCGATGAGAACTGGAAGATTATCGGTGGTATTTATAATGTTTTTGATGAAGAAAACATTGTCTCACTTGTGCCTGAGGGTCCTCGCAACGGACGCGGTCGTCACCTCTATGCTGGTTTTGAAGTTCAGTTTTAGGTAATTACATAGCAACAATTAACTTAGTTGTTAATTCAACAACGGCGTTTGCATCCTTGCAGGCGCCGTTTTATGCGCTAATAAACCAGTGGTTTCTGAACTGCATCTTAACTGAATGAAAAATTCTATATCTACTTTCGCGTTTCTATTTTTTTTACCTTGTAGTCTTATCGGGCAGTCAGAGGGGACGGCGGTTGATCCTGTTGAGACACGAGAGTTAATCCGACAGTGGGTTGCAGCCGAGCGCCTTGTTTCTGAGGAAAAAGCTTCATGGCAAGTGGAACAGAAGCGCATGCAGGAATTGCTCGGTCTTTATCAGAAAGAACTTCAGTTACTCGATGAAGAGCTGGGGAAATCCGGTGGTGCCGCCGATCTTATCGACAAAGATAAGGATAAACTCGAAGTAAGAGTTAAAAAATACCGTGCGGCTCAGGGTTTGCTGGCTAAAACGATGGTGCGCCTTCTTCCTCGCGCTCAACAGCTGATTGCTTTCTTTCCTCAGCCGCTGCAGGATGAGCTGTCGGCTGATATCGATGCCTTGAATACATCTGATGCCTTGAGTAAGTCACGTGACGTGCTTCGATCAATGATTTCTATTCTGACAACTGCAGAGAGGTTTAACCGCAGTGTGACTCTAGTTGAGGAAACAAGAGTATTGCCCGGCGGTAAAAAAATCTCCGTTGATGTCATCTATCTGGGGCTTGCTCGTGCTTTTTATACGGCTCGTTCAGGTGATGTTGCTGGTGTGGGTATACCAAAAAAAGACGCATGGTCTTGGCAAGCTCGACCCGATATTGCCGATGATATTCGCCGTGTCATTGCAGTCTATCGTAAGGACCAGCAACCCCAACTCCTCAGGCTGCCCATCGCCATCGATAAAGAGGGTTTCAAGTAAACACATTAATTTAGTATGAAATTATTCATTCCATTAGGTTTAGTATTGTTAGCTGGTGTTGCGGTTGTTCAAGCCAATCCTGCAGAGAGTGCTCGCGAAGATCTGCGTGCCGCACAGCAGCGACTCGTGCAAATTCGCGAGACTATTGCGACCGAAAAACCATTGTTGGCAAATCGCTTCAACGACGTGCAATTTAAATTGTTAGAAAGTCGTCGCAAGGTGCGCATTGCGCGTATGGCAGAGGTCGATCGTAAGGAGCTACTCAAAGCACTGGAAAAAAAGCATCACCTGTTTCAGCAAGATCATCTCTTCGTGTCAGGGAAATTAAGTGACTATGGGCTCTCATTCGAAACCTTTCTATTTCCTGGTGAGGAAGAGGTATATGAACATGCATTACGTGGTATTCGAGCAAACAGTGACGACCCTCGAACACTTCTGGAGAAACGACTCGCAATGCTAGAAGCAGGGATAGATCGCCTTGAAAAGGTTATTGGCGGAACTTCTTTTATCGGAGAAGCCGTGGCGCCTGACGGCGAGGTAAAGCGTGGAACCTTTGCCGTTGCGGGCCCGTCAGCATGGTTTATAGCGGAGGACAATTCTTTGGCTGGTTATATTCTGCAGGACAAGGGTAGTCGCACGCGCAGGGTTCAGCCCGGTGAGCGAGGAGAAATCAAAACTGTTACTAGTGGAGGGGAGGCAAATCTCAGTGTCGATGTGACTGGCGGTAAGGCACTTGCGCTCGCTAGTATTGAATCGGATCCTTGGGAGATTTTCCGTAAGGGAGGATTCTGGATCTGGCCTATCCTCGGTATTGCACTGTTCTCTGCCATATGTGGTCTTATTAAGTTTGCCCAGATCGTAAGAATTAGAACGCCAGAGAGCGACTGGGTAACACGAATTCTCGCGGCATTAAGATCAGGTGACAAGTCAGAGGCAGAGCTCGTTGCTGGACGAGCTATTCATCCTGTATCAGGAGTCGTTGAGCAATGCCTTAGCTACGTTCATGCCGGCCCAGACGTGGTTGAGGAAGTGTTATATGAGCAGCTTATTGGTGTGCAAAACAAGCTGCAAAGTTGGTTGCCATTCATCGCGGTGACAGCAGCCACAGCACCGCTGTTAGGACTGCTGGGTACGGTTGCGGGTATGATCCGTACATTCAATATCATTACGGTCTCGGGAACAGGCGATGCCAAACCTCTCGCAGGTGGTATCTCAGAGGCGTTAGTCACTACGCTGTTTGGTCTAGTTGTTGCCATACCGGCACTTATCATTCACGCGCTGCTTTCTCGCCGGTGTCAGGGGATTATCCAAAATACTGAAAAGTTGGGTCTTACTCTCATCAATGGGTTGCGTGGTAAAATTATAACGCCTAATTCCTGATCTGCGATCATTTGCCTCTATGTTTATCGAACTCCAGCAAGTCCTTCACCAAGGTGGCCCGATCTTTATTGGGTTGCTCATACTATGCGTTGGGCTCTACACGATGCTGGCGACTACATGGTTTGGTCTTGCTAGAGTGAAACGCGAGGTATCTGCTGCTGACTTTGGTGTATCGGAGTATCAGTCGCGCCGTGAAATCACCCGAGATTTTGTGGTGTTTGAACTGGATCGGTTGGCGTGGGTCGAGCGCCGCCTTCCCTTCATTGGTATCCTAGCGGCGGCAGCTCCATTGACTGGCTTGCTGGGGACAGTATCCGGTATGCTTGTTACTTTTTCTGGTCTCGCAAGCTCAACAGTTGCACAACCGATTGATAAAATTTCTGTTGGTATTTCTGAGGCTCTTATCACTACCCAGGCAGGCTTGCTCGTTGCCATCCCTGCTGCTTTTCTTATTGCCATGCTGCGTAAGCAGACGCAATCCACACATGCCAACTTGCAACGCCACCTGCACCGGTCACTTGTTAGTGCAAAATGATCATTTATCCACATGCGCCGATTTAGACATTTTAACGGTCAAGATGCAAACGCATCTGAGATTAACATTTCTCCTCTGATTGACGTAGTATTCATCCTGCTGATCTTCTTTATTGTGACTACAGTATTCGTTGAGGAAACAGGTGTAGATGTGGATAAACCACGCGCGGCATCTGCCCAAGATCTCGAAAAAAACTCTATCTTGATCGCGGTGACATCAAATGGCCAAGTTTACCAAGGTGGGCGCAGCATCGGTGTCTCGGGCGTGCGTAGTGTTGTTGCCGCAATGCTTGAAGTCGATGACCAGACGCCAGTTATCATTCAGGGTGATGCTTCGGCGAACCATGGAATCATTGTTAGTGTCATCGATGCGGCAAAACTTGCAGGTGCCAGAACAGTAAATCTGGCTACATCTAAATAACAGGTGGTATTATTATGAAACTTAAATCGATTATTCTTGGTGTTGCCACCACCGCCGTTTTGTTGGTGGTGTTGATAGCCCCCCGAATGATGGTGTTGGACAACACAGCCAAGGAGTTCGATATTCGGAAAATTGAGACAGTTAGCCTGCCAGAACCACCACCGCCGCCATTGGAAGAGGTTCCTGAAGAGGATGTCCCGCCACCGCCACCACCGGCGTTAATTGATTTACGAACCACTCCAGATATCAGTCAGCCGACACTTCCAGTTTCCATCTCTAAAATTGACCCGCGATTGGCCGTAGATACTTTTTTCCCTGATCAACCACCGTCGCCGCTACCTGTTATTGTTAAACCGCGCCCCAAGCCGGTAGTGAAACCCAATAAGCCTGAGTCATCTCGCCCGACGCTGAAGCCATCGCCGCCGATGCCTAAATCTGAGTATTCTCTGGGTGAACTCGATCGCAAACCGCAACTTATTAGTAACCCGTCGGTCACCTTTCCACGCAGTATTCGCGGGGCAAGCAGTGGTCGAGTGGTTGTGCGGGTTGCCATCTTGCCGTCAGGCCGGAGTAAATATGTCTCCACGGTCTCCAGTACACATCCCGCACTCATTTCGCTTGCAAGAAAAATTGCCAACGGTTCGCGTTTCACTCCACCGACGCGGCAGGGCAGTCCAGTGAAAGCTGTTATGACCTGGCCCATCACTATCAAAAAATAATATGAAGTTTTTTAATTTTAAGTTCTCAGTTTTCTATTTTCTGCTCGTTGCTGTGGCAGGCGCTGCAGAGCCATTACCTTTGTCAAACGACTACTGGAAGGATGAGACGTTCCTGAAATCGTTCAACGGATCTTATCGGATCAATGCGCGTATTGAACCCAACGTGACCACCGAAGAAATTGATCTGTTAGTTTCTATCAAAGAACTGATGGCGGACGGCAAACGCAAGGAGGCATTGCGAAAACTCGAGGCTAGCGCACTGGTGAAATCATCTGCGGCGGTTGCGTTCAATGCAGGAAACATTCAGTTCGAACTTGGTGGGCTTAAGCAGGCCGCGGACTACTACCAATCGGCATTAAAAATCTCCCCAAGCTTCCGTCGCGCCCACCGAGGCCTTGGATTTGTGTATGTGCGTGAGAACGACTGGGACAAAGCCCTTGTCTCGTTGTCTGAAGCGATTCGATTAGGTGATCAGGATGGTTCAACATATGGACAGCTTGCCTATGGTCGTATGCATAAAGATCAATATGCATCAGCTCTGCAAGCATTTCGCCTCGCGCAGATTACACAACCGGAAAACATCCATTGGAAAGCGGGTGTAGCCCAGTGCCTGCAACACCTGAAACGCAACGAGGAAGCTCTCGCTCTGCTTGATGAAGTGATTGCAGTCCGCCCGCGAGAGGTTTCTTACTATCTGCTTCAGTCGTCTATACACCTCGCAATGGACCGCCAAGACGAGGCGATTACAAACCTCGATCTTGTCCGCCGTATGGGGCAGCTTAATGCTGAAAATCACCTTCTGTTGGCGAATCTTCACCTGCGTGCTGGAAATAACCGTCTAGCTCGACCGCTACTGATGGAGGCGCTCGGGATGCAGGTGAAGCCGCCACTGGTTTCGACCTTGAATACGCTCGAATTTATTACTCAGACACGTGACTGGAAACTTGCTCGTAACTTTGCCCTCACGACAGACAAGGAATACGAGCGCGTTAAAGGCAAGCTTGAGCAAAAACAACGCCGTCTTACTGCACTTATTAAGATTGAATCAGGTGATGATCCTGAGGTGGGTGCTGCTACACTGGAGCGACTCGTCAAGACCGATCCGCTTGATGCCGACTCATTGTTTTTATTAGGCCGTTATCGTGCTTCTGAAAAGCGCTACGAGTTTGCTGAAATGTTATTTCAACAAGCACAGCGTATCGACGGTCATAAATACAATGTATCACTCGAGCTAGCCAAACTTTACGTTGCAACTTCACGCTATTCTGATGCTTTGAAGCAGCTTGATACTGCGCTCAATATCCGTCAATCCGATGCAATCCAACGCTACCGCCAAGCGGTGGCAAATCTTGAGGAGGCTGCACGATAAATAGGCGATACTTTATGCTGGGCATTGCCTTACTTTACACGGTGTTTCCTGATGAGTAATATAGTGGTGGTGATGCTAAGGCAAAGAGCAATACAACCATAAAGAACCCAGAGGCACGCAGTGGCTGTTTTTGTCTCTACGCCAAGCCAGTATTTCCACTCGGCGAGGAAGATGTTACGTTTACTTTCCTGTCGCCAGTCTATTCTGTCCAGCTCAGCTTTACCTACTAACAAATCGGTGCGTGAGTTGACAAAAAATTCATTCAGAGGTTGAGTCTCAATGCCTTCGTCATCGGGATACGGCGAGATGGCTAATAGCTCATTCATGCTCTTTTTTCTTCCTGTCCGAGTAATTTTTTCTGCAAGGTCACGGGCTTTTTGGTAGTCCTCTGCCTCTGCCGCCATAAGTCGGCGAAGTGCTTCCTTGAGGATGTCGAGACGCGCGCTTTCCTTGGGATTGAGTTTTTTGGATTTGTCCCCCGCGAGTTGGGTTTCAACTCTCTTTTTGAGTGGATCGATTCTAGCTTGAATCTTCCTGCGATTCTTTTCAAATGGATTCTCTGCCGCTTGATTGACCATCATTCCCTCATAGGCGTAGCGTAGCGGCATCAGGCGAGCGGGGATCGGTTCTACCCCAGCGGCGCGTCCGTCATCGGCGCCCTCAAACATACCTCGATTCATTTCTTCAAACGACACCAATGCCCCTGCCAAAAGGATTTGTGGCACTAGCAACAGAGGCACGG
The DNA here is from genome assembly GCA_018676385.1 of Akkermansiaceae bacterium. Classification (GTDB taxonomy): domain Bacteria; phylum Verrucomicrobiota; class Verrucomicrobiia; order Verrucomicrobiales; family Akkermansiaceae; genus Oceaniferula. The sequence goes on along the minus strand of JABHEX010000006.1, from coordinate 1,352 downwards.
AGCTAAGAGCCGCTCGCTCGGTAGTTACTACGGCGGAAACCACCATTGCCATCGCGGTGCCACAGAGAGTGATTACCGTCATCCATCCCCAATGGAGCAAAAACATACCATGTACTTCGAGCATGCTGTGACCCACCCAAGTGTATATACAGCACTGCAAGACGGCGAGCACAGCAAGTGCTGAAAACTTTGAAATCACATAGAGTAGTGTGCCAGATCGGCAGTTGCGTTCACGTCTTAGAATAGGTGAATCCCGGAGGATTTCGGTCGCGCTATTAGTCAGCCCCAAGAACATGCCTATCGTTGCTGTCAGAAAAATATAAACTGGCATGTGTAGACCGCTATGGAATGCATATGAGCCCTCGGGGGATGCACGCAGGGTGGTGCCGATGAGTGCTGCTAGCAGTGGAGCTTCCAGAAGAATGCTGTAGATAGTGCCACGATTTCTGAACTTGGATCTAAGAGAGCGGCGAAAGTGGGTGCGCAAGAGTCGATTCCATTCAGAGAGCCGCTGGCGGCGACCGGGTGAGGGAACTGCGGTATTGTCATTGGCTTTGCCTGTGTCTCCGAGTCTGCTATGATCAGGTTGGTCCCCACGCGCTACCTCGTTAACAAGTAGGCTTCCCTCAAATCGCTCTTGCCAGAATGTGGGAGGGAAACGGCGAATGCTTTCACTTTCTCTACCTGCAGGCCCGTAGAGAGGGGTTTCTATGACGTCGAAAACAAAGTCTGCACTCACCTGTTGGTCCTTAATTTTTTGTGGCGAGAGAATTTGGAGTTCATTACATGCCTCGCGAAAATACTTACCCATTTCCATCGGGGTGCCAAAAAATGTAACTCTACCTCCTTGATCCAGCATCAGCACTTTATCAAAAAGCCGGAGTACTTTTGCGCCCGGGCGGTGTAGTGATGCAATGACGATATTGTCTCGCGAGAGCGTATGCAGACTCTCGGTGACGTGCTCTGAATCCTTTGAAGAGAGCCCTGATATGGGTTCATCGAAAAGAAAAATCTCAGCTGGGCTACTTAAGTCTAGCCCCAAGTTTAAGCGTCCTCGTTCGCCCCCACTGAGTGTTTTTTCACCGGGTGAGCCGACTTTTCTGTGCGCCAGAGGCTGGAGAGCAAGCTCGGCAAGTATAGCGTCAACTCGCTTTGAGTGATCAGTAGATGACAAGTGTGGTTTACGGATCGTCGAGGCGTTGATCAGATGTTCCCTCACTGTAAGTTGCGGGTTGAGTGCCTCCTCCTGGGGCATACTCGCAATGAACTGAGCAAGGCGATTGCGGTTCTCGTATAGTGAGACGTTATTTAGCCGAACGTGACCTCGTCTTGGGCGTAAATGACTTGCAAGG
>JABHEX010000058.1 GCA_018676385.1 Akkermansiaceae bacterium | reverse complement strand
GAGCACGGTTTCCTCTGTCTCATAGTGAGCGACGAATTGGGTGTATTTGACGAGCTCCTCGTCGGTCATCCCCTGCGTTTTCACCGAGCGCATGACGGTCTGTGCCTCGTCGTGCATGCCATGTGAATGTCTCAACTGGTTCATCAGCGACATTCTCCCATCGTTTTTCATGGCTGCGAGAAGCGGCTTGCTCTGTTCAGCAAAAAAATCAGCACGTTTCTTTGAGTCGGGCTTGTAGTACCCGCACCACTGGAGCACACGTTTAATGTCAGTAGCCTTGGTTGCGAACTGCTTATCGAGTCGGGCTTTCCATGCATCGGCATCCTTCTCGACAACGAGCTGGGCATCGATCCATGCCTTGCGTAAAGCGTCGTCCTCAACGAAGCGGTTCCCCATTTTTGCGGCCCAGAAAGCGCATGCACGCTTACGTTGATCAACATCGATCTGCGCACGCCTGTTGAGTATATTTGAGAATACAATCGCCCAGTATCGGGTGTCCTCTTCTGGTTTATCGACTTTCTGGCCGCGACCATTAAAGCCACTTGCGGCAGTGTAAAACGCCTTAAGTTTGTCATGGTTCGGAGAACGGACTGCGTAGTGAGCGATGACCGCATTACGTGCAGCAGCGGCGGCACGGTCGTTGGTCTTGAGAAATGCGACGGCCGTGCGCCAGTGGTATTCGGTTGCCTCCTCGAACTTACCGAGCTTGTCCATGGCATTACCGAGGTAAGTCAGAGCGGTTCCCGAGTTGGGTTGGGCCACATAATCGTCATCTTTGACCATTTTTGCCCAGACGGCGGTCTTTTTTGCCTCATCACCATTCAGCCCATGACACTCACCTATATAATAGAGGGCTGCTGCGGCATAGCGGATCTCATCGGGGAAATAATCGACTACATCTTGGTAGCCCTTAATGGCGGCGTTACGTTTTTCGAGTAGGTGCAGGCAGCGGCCCATGCGCAGCAGCACGTAAGGTAGCGCCTTGCTTTTGGCAAACTCGAACGAGTATGCCTTGTAGGCAGCATACGCACCCTTGAAATCTCTTTTGCCGTAGAGCTTGTCAGCATCCTCTAGGTTGACACCCTCAAAAGTGTCCAGCTTAGCAAATTCCTTGCTGGGATAGAGGATTTCCCTACCCGCTACATCTTGAGCATGGCAAGGCCACGAAATGGCTAGAAATGCACCGAAGATGGCAATACTAAGGATGGTTCTTAATGTAAGGGGATGCCTGGCTTTCACAGTAAATATTAGATATATATCGGCATTTGTAAGAGGCCTGGTTGTTAGTGATTTGTTTACGTAAATAAATCTCGCATCTTTCGTGTATGCTTTCAAACAAGAAATAATTGCAACACCTCCCGAGACTTTATCGTTCATGTTCACGATCACTTTACGCAGTTCTTTGACTACTCTTTCTCTTACGATGCCGAGTTCATCCACGGATTTTACGTCATCATTTGTGTTGCTCATACTGCTCATTGATGGATCACTCCATGAATTATGGGTTAAAGTTTATTTTGTCAGAAATGTTTATGGTTTCGCTTGGATCATTGCCAGTATGGATCGTATGGTTCGATCCAGCTTTATTTATGCTACCCGACCACCTAAGCCGAGACGATTATACATTCTAAACAGCCTGATGTATTTTTTAAGAAAAAAATATGAGCATAAGTCTGTCGGTCCAATAATCAAATCACCCTGGCTCATGTGCTAGACACGCTAGCAAATCACTTTTCTTGCTGACAAATGAGGAGTGGCGCTGTTGTTGTGTTCAATACTGCTAGACTGACTACCGTGTGGAAGTAATAGCTTGGGCTGTCTCGAGAAAATCCTCGTTGAAATGTTGCAATTAAAGATAGCTGATGATTGGCGTAATTACTTATCAGTTTTGGGTAACGTGGGTAATTTCATCTGCTGGAACCAGAAGGTCTTGTAGCATTTAATTGTTTTGGACCGGTGTCCCCAGCGCAGGAAGCCATTGCAGCCGAGCAGGATATTACCATCTTCGAAGTGCTTGCGGTAGTCATCTGCGATGATGACTCCCCATGGTCGGTTTGAGTGTCTTCCACTACCGCCTGGGATGGTGGCCTGCCCTCTTCTGGGGTTGCTCATTTTTTCACCATCGATCCAGACATCTGTGCCGCCACCAGCGTTGTAGTGAGAGCGTCCGCCAACTAATAACCGGTATGCGTAGCCGTCCTTGAGTGGCGGCAGCTTGATCTGGGCGCGCATTAGGAGGGCTTCTTTTTCCCATAGGGTATTCGCTGGGTTACCACAGCCACAAAAATGATGCTCTCCCTTGCAGTCGCCGATTGGGAGACACTTACCGCCATAGTTAGCGAATGGAGCATTACCCGTTTTCCAGCCTGCAGCCTTAGGATTAAAGCTGGAAGTAAACCAATTCTCAGCACCTTCAGGCAAGGTCACCTCACGGAAGCGGTGGTTTCCTTCCCATAGCTTTTTCTCAGGTGGATCGAAGCTGTGGTACTGCCAGCTGATCTTGTCGCGAGCTGGACCGTGGAGATTCCAGGCGTAGTCGTTATTTCCGGCTTTCTTGTAGAGATCGACCAAACCATCGACAGCGCGTCCCGGCTGTCGGGTGGAGATTTCCCTCTCGAGCGCCTTACGGTTTTTCTCAATGTATTCTGGAATCAATCGGTCCTTGATGATCGGCTTCAGCGCTTTTTTAAGCTCCGGACCAAACTTCTCGCTATCAGCGCTTAAGAAAAGCTTCTGGTGCGGTAAGGCTTGCTCAGGACTACGCTTCATAGCGACTTGATAAACCTTATCGTAGCCCCCGGGTACGGCAGCGAGATCTCTGGCGACGCCATCTAGCAGAAGTGCGATGTTAAGCGTCAGGTTCTGCCCACCGGGTTCGATGAGCTCCTTGGGGTAAGAGACATAAGCCTTACCTAGAGTCTTCATGGCAAACGCTTGGATTTCAGGGTCAGCGTCCTGAAGCCGGCGGACGATACCGCTGAGTGGTGAGAAGTCCCCCATACGCTGACTGGTGTTAATTAGTTTGCCCACTTTAGTCAGGAATGTCTTGGCGAACTTTTTATCGGTTACCATCGGAGTGAGCGCAAACACAGCGGACTGACGTAACCACCAGTCGTCGTGATCTAACCAAGCCGTGATTTTCTCAACATATGGAGCGATCGTTTCTGGCTGGGCGCGGCCCATAGCCTTCATGGCTCCCATCAGAACCCACCACGATTCATCTGGGTTATTGATCATGCCACCAATGAGCTGGAACATCTCGTCGGTGAGTTGGCTATCTGGTAGCGCCTTACCTTTACTCATACCATTGATGCAGGTGATGCCGGCGAGGCGGGCGCGGGCGTCGTTAGATTTCAGCAATTGCGTAACCAGATGGACACGACCATACTTATTGATAGAACGGGCCGAGGCTGTGCGCAGCCCCTGATCGAAATGGTAGGCATACATCAGCAGAACTTCATCGGTGACCTTGGGGTCATCCATACGACCAAGGATGGGTTTGGATGCATCCGTGCGCAGCCGTTCCTTGGAAATGTCCTGACGTTTTCCGGGCAGGTATTCGCCCGGGGTCAGCGTGAGAAAAATCTCATCCGCCTTGTTTCCCCATGGGATATCAGGGATTTTGTAGGTTTTGGAAAATTTTGATGGAGGCGCGCCATACATGCGCAGTTGCTTGCGCGGCAGGGTGTAAATAAGTGGGATGAAGTTGCCCCAACCGCGGCCTTCCAAGCCTGTGTCGGTGTAGCTGACATTCCAGTCGCTAACCCAGCCAAAGACACCTTGGTGGGTCCGGGCAAGCTCATACATCCAGCGGCGCTCGTTCATGAACGACTGGTATTCGGCGGGACGTTGGTCACGCAATAGCCCCATTGCAGGGCCGCGCCAGAATTCACCGACCCCACCACCGGTATGTCCGTGGAAAAGCCACGAGGTGGAGTAAAAGGACTTCGTTGCGCTTATGTCGCGCGCCTTGGCATAAACCGATTTGTTACCATCGGGGTGTAGGTTGGCAGCAGCAGCCATAGTGAACGCAAGCCCCTCGGTTTTACCATTGCCAGCGAACCCACCTTCTGGGAGGTGGTCACCGTAAGGTACGTTGCCGTGACCAGCAAATCGATAGACGTGGCGAAGGCAGGTTTGAAGCGTGTGCTCGTCGACATCAACACCACACTCTTTAGCCATTAGCAGGAATGTTACGGCATGCAAGCCAGCGGCATTTAATTGCCCTCCACCCATGTATCCGTAGTTGGCACCACCACGGCCCATCCATGAGCCGTTGTAAATGGTCCGCTTGAGCGAATCGGCCATGTTTTTGAGAATTGGCAGGATCGACTCATCACCGGTGCGCAAGTAATACTCACAAAATCCAGGGCCAGAATAACCCGCGAACCAAGGATAGACCTCGCGCTGTTTCTTACTCTTGTCCCGTTTCGCTTCCTTCTCGTTATAATCTGCAACAAACTTTTTCACCCAACGTTTAGCCACCTCGAGATCCTTTTCCTCACCCGTGGACAGCATGAACTGGAGCGCACCATCAAGGCCAATACCGATCGACTTCTTGTTGGCAGCCAGAGCATCGGCACAGGCGCGAACGATCGCGTCGGTCTTCTTACAATCCAACGGCCAGGTCTCACTGAAAGCGCCGAGTACTGGTAGTTTCACGACCACTTCCTTGGCTGCGGATTTAGCATCATCCTTGACCATAAGTTTCATGATACCGCCCTTGGCCTCAGCTTCGGTGATCCAGTTACCTAGGAGCACGCGGGGGTCGATGCCTTTCATTGTATGGCCGTTTACGCTTTTGATGATCTGGCCCTTTTTGAGTTTACCGGTGGCAGCAGCGGGTGAGCCTTCCTCAACGTTAACGATGTGCATCGTGAAGTTCGGCTTGCGTAGTTCCAGACCAATGCCTACCGGACCAAAGCGTTTAATCTTGTAGCGCGCAGCAGTTGGATCAGGCCAAGAGTGGAACTGCGGGACTTCGGTGTAATAACCGTCCACTGATTTGTAGTCTTGTGCTGTCGTGTTGGCAGTTATTGCGAGCATTGCCGCTGCTACAGAGAGTAAAGACCGATGAACTGAAGTTTGATAGGTGGCTTTTGTCATGTTGAGTAATGGTGATGAAATCAAATTTTGGTAATGGTCTGCGCGGAATGGTTTATGGAAGAAGTTTGACTTTAATGTTTTTTGTTAGAACAATGCTATTCGGATCATGGGCCTGTATACCGAAAGTTCCTTGTGACAACTTACGTTTACCTGCGATGCCTGGTTTTTCCTTGTAAATGACAATGGTTTCACCATCCACTTTGGTTTCCACAGTATCACCCATGACGATAATTTCGTAACGAAACCATTCGTTGTCTTTGGCTGGAGCTTGAAGATGTTTTTTGACGACATAGATACTACCTGTTTTGACAGGATCACCTTGGGTTTGGTTAACTTGGGCCTCGTGACCCACTGGCCATCCTTTATCCTGATATTTGGTGTGGAAGAAAATTCCACCGTTGGATCCAGGTTTGGTCATCACGTCTGCGATAAAGTGGAAATTTTTTGCGTCTTTCGCTTTTTCGTTGGTGCAGTATAGCATCGATGGCTTCCCTTGGCATCGGATAGCTCCATCTTTGATGGTAATACTCGTGGGGTTCCACTTGTCGATTTTCCATCCGGAGAAATCTTTACCGTTAAATAAATTAATCCATCCCGCTTTTTTATCGGTGTCGGATAATTCGTTGTCCTTGGCATGTGCTATGGTGATGCTCGATGACAGAGCTAGAGTGGCGATGTAAAGTAAGTGTCTCATGATATAAGTTGCAGATGTATTAGTGGAAGATTTATCAAAAATTGTCAATTGCAGCCTCCAAATAGATCATAATGAGGACTAGCGAATTAGCCAAATGCATGTTGGTAATTTGTGCAGAGGTGAGAAATTTACTCATTAGTTTCCTCTGTTTGATAGATCTTCATTCCTCTGGCCGTGTAGTTATTGAGTGCGTTGGGATGATCCAGCGAGCAGGTATGCAACCAAACACGTGTAGCTCCATCCCATGACCATGCAAGCTTGAGTGCCTCGGATAATAGATAGCCTCCAAGACCGCTGTTTAGAAATTGATCAGCGAGCCCAAGCAGAGCGACTTCAACGTTTCCGTTTTGCTGTTTTTGCAGTTCGAAGTATCCAGCCGGCGTGCCTTTTAAATAGGCACACCAAGTTCTCAGGTTGTCATTTTCGGCATATTCTTTCCATTGTTCGTCCGTCCAAATCAGACGATCGGTCCATTGCCACGCCTCCCCCACCAGTTGATACAGGAATCTGTTGAACTGGTATTGTTTGACCTCGGATTCAAGAATATCCAGACCCCTGGAGTCCGTCTTTGCATTAAGAGAAGATATGGATGTCTGTTCGAGATAATAGGTAGTTGTCATTCCTTGAGCAATTTGATCATCGCTTCACCCATGGCAAGACCTATGTCCATGTAGGTTTGGGCATTACCATTGTAGTGGCTGTTAGAAGCGCCGCCTTGGCTGAGCGGATGAGTGTAGACCGTGCTGACATTAGCCTTAAACTCCGGATATTTCCCAACCATGCCATCGACGCTAAGTTGGGCTTTGAGAATCATTTGTTCATTCTTTTCCTGATCGTTTTCTGGAGTTGTGCCTTTTGCTGTCTGACCGAGAGTAGCGACAACGAACTTGGCTTTAGGCGCCTTGAATTCGGAGCGCAAAGTTTTAATTAAGTGAACGAGGTTGTGCTCATAACGCTGAGCAAGCCCCTTGGTGTATCGATCCTTATCACCCTGCCACCATGCAAAACCAACGACCTCATATCCACGACCTTTCCAATGCGGAAAGTTGCTATCGAAGTTATTGAGCACATCGTGTGCGGCGCCAAAACATTCGTCGTATTGTTTTCCCGCATACCAGTTAATTTTCTTTGGCTCGGTTCCCTTTTCCCAGAACATTGGCGAGTCCTTATAACCAGCAAAAATTTTCCCATCGTATTCGTATTGCTTGCTTCCCGGAGGGAGGAAATCCCAACCGAGTGCGCGGTTTCCCTGGGATGACTTAAGAACAAGAACGGGTTCATCTATATCGTTGCCAACGACATGGCCGAAACCAACCTCGGGGCCGATTCTTCCACCTGCAGAGAGCGCATTCATCCAGTCACTACCTGTTGATGTTACAACACCTTTGTAGTAGACATCATTGCGTGATACCCACTGACCTTGTTTATTCATCAGATAAGGATACATGCCCTTGTATTTGACTAAGGTTGAGAGCGCACCGGGTACATCTAACTGCGCATACCACCCCAGTCCATTTGCCCGGTTATTAAGGTAAGTAATTTTAAACGGCACCTTCTTTCCTGCAGTCAGCTTGATGTCCTTATGGATCGCCTCCTTACCTGTTTCCTTTCGGTATACTTCATTACCATCAACCTGCATAATACAGTAGGTCGAGTCACCATAGCCGGGACGAAATTCATACATGCCCGTGGTTTTCAGTTCGACAAATCCGCGCGTCACATGGGTGCCGCCACCAGGATATGGTGTGGGTTTGGTGCCGCCAAAGCTCTCAAGCTTCTGGATTTTGATCGGTTTAAGCTTATCATAGTCTGCCTTTGAATCATATTCTCCATCGTAAACTGAAACAGCGACATCGGTGAACTCGTTTCCCCAGCGACTGCTACCACCGGTGACAGCACCAGCACCAACCATATTCGACTGCCCAGAGAGGATGAATACTTTGATCGGTTTATCGGCGGCTGACGCAAAAAGAGACAGGCCGAGACTGGCCGCCGTGATGATGCAGGATGTTTTGATGGCGTGGTTAAGTTTCATGGTATGGGTGGATAGTTGACCTGTTCTAAGCAGTGTTAACGGCTGATTCCAAGAGTTTTATTAATTTCTCACCTATCCCATCATTGGAAAGGCATAGCAATACCTTGAAATCAGGATTATGTGGTATCTCCTGGTACATCCATACCGCGCAGTTGGTCACAACCACTGAACGCACCCCTACCAACCGGTTTAACACCTTTCGGCAGCTTAAGACCTTTGAGTGCTTTGCAGTTTTTGAAAGCGTAGGCTCCTATTTTCACTAGGCTCTTGGGAAAGCTCTTTAGCTTCACTTGGGTGCATTCGGCGAAGGCGTAATTCCCAACCTCGGTGATGCCGTCCGGGAGTGTGGCTTTGTTGAGGTTACCACATCGCCAAAAAAGCCCAAAGGGAATAGCGGTTACTTTAGCCGGGATGGTGATCTGCTTCAGGCTGTCACAATCCTGGAACGATTTCTGGCCGATATTAGTTACCGTATCAGGGATGTTGACCCGCTCGAGATTCTTGCATCCGAGGAAAACACTACCGGTGCGACCACCGATGTCGGTGACGCCTTTGGGGATGACCACACTCTTTAGGTTTACGCACAACGAAAGCGCGTAGGGACCAATCGAGGTGGTGGTTTTAGGCAACAGGTAATCCCCCTTGCGACCTGCCCCAACGGCCAGCAGCGTCGTCTTTTTCTTATCAAACATGACTCCACCCACGCTGGCGAAATCGGGGTGATCCTTGGAGACCACGATATTTTCGAGACCTTCACAGCGATTCAAGGTTCCTGGCTTCAGGAAGCGGATCGTCTTGGGGATAACGATCTCTGTGACATCTTTACATGACTTTAATGCGTTATCAT
>JABHEX010000057.1 GCA_018676385.1 Akkermansiaceae bacterium | reverse complement strand
GCTGAGCATTCGGTAATCATCGTCTCTGAGCAAGCGTGAACTGCATCAAGCTTACTTGAATTCGTAAATTTCGAAGGTGTTTTCTTTTTTGGGGAAAATGGAGAGAAAGCTATTACCCCGCTTAATGATCAAGCCGGCTGAATCTCGAGACGTATCATTGAGGCCTTTGAACCCACTGTATGTCAGCGTGGCGTCGTCATTGACGCTCCATGCACCAAGAAAGACCAGCGTTGTATCCTTATCCTGAAAAATACTACCGTTTTTGCGTTGTGAGCCACTCGTTTTCTTAAAAATAACACCTTCATCTGTTTGTTTAAACCAACAATTGAAATACGGATAGTTAAACACACCGTGTTTTGTGATTTGTATTGAGCGAACTTTTTTTAGTTTAAGGAGGTTCTTGGGCACAAGTTTGGCGGGATTACCTGATACTAGGTCCTTGAGGCGTTTTAATACGGCTTTCTCTTTATTACTGAGTTCATCTAATGATGCAGTATTTTGTATGAACAAGTTGGCTGCATCGCTGATGTTTTCATCATTGGGAGTGAGATTAATTTTCCATTCTTTCCCAGCTTCTTTTCCCTGAGCGATGACACACACAGACATGCTAAATAAAAGGAGAATTGAATTTATCATAATGTTTAACATAGAGGGCTATCTAAAATTGAGCAATCATCAATCTTAATACTCTTTTCTGCTCTACGAGATAGGATCTGGCAGTCTGTTGGCTCGGATAAAGTCTTGATTCTTACATCTTTCCTTTTAAATCTGCTGCCTGATGCCGAAGGTATTTATTAAGACATACGGATGACAGATGAACGAACGCGACTCTGAGCAGGTTGCTCAGATGTTTGTGGAGGGTGGGTATACGGTTACTCCGGAGGAAAAGGATGCAGATGCCATCCTTGTAAACACCTGTAGTGTGCGTGATCAGGCGGAGCAGAAGGCGCTTGGCAAAATGGGTATTATGGGGAGGCACCGGAGGCGGAAACCGCATGTCGTCTTCGGTTACATGGGCTGCATGGCGCAGAGCCGGGGACAAGAGCTACTAAAGAATATTGCACACCTTGATGTCGTAGTGGGAACGCAGAAATACCATAAGGTTTTTGAATATGTAGATAACATTTTAAGTAAGCGCATGGAAATGCGGATGGATGACCCCTCTTTGTCTCTATCGGGGGAGAGTGTCTGTGATACTGCTGAGGAGAAAGACTCACAGAACACAATCCGCGACCATATTACGCAAGAGAACCAAACAACTGCTTTTGTTTCTATTATGCAGGGTTGCAACATGCGCTGTTCGTTCTGTATTGTCCCTGATACGCGAGGAAAAGAGCGCGGCCGTCCGATACTAGATATCGTTGAAGAATGCAAAAAACTCGTTACCAAGGGGGTAAAGGAAGTCACCTTATTAGGGCAGATAGTTAACCTCTATGGACGTACCGAGTTTGAAAAGGTCGACGGAAAAAGTCCGTTCGTGCAGCTGCTTGAAGCGGTGCATGAGATCGATGGCTTGGAGCGTATCCGCTTCACTTCGCCGCACCCGATTGGTTACCGCGCGGATCTCGTGGATGCCTTCACCTATTTACCAAAACTTTGCAGTCATATTCATTTTCCTATGCAGTCAGGATCTGACGCCATTCTAAAAAAGATGCGTCGTCCATACAAGCACGCCAAGTTTGTTGAGATTTGTCGCAACATGAAACAGGCTCGCCCAGATCTAGCGATCACCACAGACATTATTGTTGGATTTCCAGGTGAGACGGAGGACGATTTTAAGGCGACGATTGATACAGTCAAAGAATTAGAGTTCGATAATGCGTTTGTGTTCCGTTACTCAAAACGCCGAAACACGCCTGCTGCTGAAATGGAAGGGCAACTTCCTGAACGTGTTAAAGAGGAGCGTAACCAAGCGTTACTCGCAGTGGTGAATGAACTTGCGGTAAGAAAAAATAAAGCACTTGTCGGAACGCGGCAACAAGTGCTCTGTACTGGGTATTCCAAGACAAATAATTCTCGTTTGATGGGGCGCACGCCGCAAAACAAGATTGTCATTTTTGAAGGTGATCATGACCGAATGAGTGGTGAGATATTTGACGTGCTAATTGAAGAAACTACGGGCTTTTCGCTCTATGGAACGGCGGTGCTCAAATAAGCCTTTTAACTGCCGGATTTCACCCTAGAGTTTCACCACAACATCCTTGTATCTATGCATCCTTACGAAAAAATAACTTTAAATACCGCCGGTTATATTTTGGCGGCGTGGTTGATTGGCTTGCATCTTTGGATGTTTCTTAAGCCGGCTGGGAGTAGAGATTTCTTTCAAAAACTACCACGTAACCGCTACCTAGGACCTTGGTTTATGGGGCTTGGCATGGCATGGTTTTGGCTACTCGTGGCGCCCGATGGCTTGGGGGTCTTAAGTAAGCTCCAGATGGATCTTGGCGACTTCAACCGTGCTAAAAACATTTTACGTATCGTAGTGCCGATAGCTGCAGCAGGCATGATTTTGCATGTGAAGGAATTTTTAGCGGTGCGAGGACTAGGTCTACTTGCCCTAATGGGTGCAGCACCATTTCTCTATGCCGCTTATTTGGAGCCACCGGCGAGTCGATTGTTAATACCTATTTATGCGTATATTCTGATTTTGAATGGCCTGTTTTGGGTCGGGATGCCGTATACCATGCGTGATGCAATCACATGGGCAACTAAAACGGAGGGGCGTTACAAGCTGTTGACGGTAGGTGGCCTCGGCTACGGAGTTGCAGTGCTTGTTTGCACGATTCTTTGGTGGTAAATAGAGGGTGTAAATTTAATCCTCGGTAACGTTCGAACCCCACCAGTTTTTATTGGGTTTGAAATCAGGTTTGAGAAATCTTGCGTGTTTTTTTTCGAGCTTTGCCTTCAAAAGAGTACGAGTTTTTTCATCTTGCTGAGCACGTTTTACTGGGTCGAATTTTGGATTAGCTACAGGCATACGTGCGTTTGTTTCCTTGAGCCAGGTGTTGAGTTTTTTCCGTAGGGTTTTGGCCTTTTCAGGTTGGCGCGATGCCAGATCGGTTTGTTCGCCAATGTCTTCGGCGAGATTGTAGAGTTCATCTCGGCCACATTCATGGTAGTGGATGAGTTTCCAATCGCCACTGCGAATGATAGACGAAGGTTCACCGCCTTGGTTTCCGTAGTGGGGGTAATGCCAATAGAGCACTCGGTCAGGATTGGTTTGACCTTTGAGCATCGGCACTAGGCTGATGCCGTCGACATGTTGTTCTGGCTGAAGAGGCATGCCGGCAAGTTCTAACATGGTAGGGAAAAAATCAGTGCCAATGACGGGAGTGGCATTTGTGCTGCCGGGCTTTGTCGTGCCTGGTGCAAGAATATAGTAGGGTTGGAGAATACCGCCCTCCCACTGTCGACCCTTGCCGCCGCGCAGAGGCAGGCACGAGGTAGCGAATTGATCGCCTGAGGATACGCCGCCGTTATCGGAGGTGAAGATGATGACTGTATTGTCTGCCATGCCTGAGGCCTTGAGTTGCTTGAGGACGATACCCACTGCTTTGTCCATGCTTTCCATCATACCGGCGTAGATTGGGCAGTCTTGTATTTGCCTAACAGACTGAGTTCGATCAACAATGAACCTATCTCCTTGGTGAGGATTTTGCTGTGCTTTATTGCGATATTTTTGCCACAATTTTGGTGTGGTTTGGATCGGCCCGTGAACGGAGTAAAACGAAAGGTAGGCAAGGAATGGTTTGTCTTTGTTGCTGGAAATGAATTGGGCGGTTTCGTTGGCGAGCCGGATCGGAAGTGATTCGCCGGCGGGCCCGTCCTTGAGGCTTGGGTTTTTATAGGGCGAGAAATACCCTCCTGGGGGGGACCCGCGGTGAAAGCCACCTTTGTTGATCTGGAATCCATGTTGTTCGGGTGGGGTATTTCCTATATGCCACTTGCCTGCGAAAAACGTCGTGTATCCACCGTTGCGCAGTGCTTCTGCTAGGGTGGTGTCTTCCTTTGGAAGTTCATGAACATACTCTGGCGGTAACACCTGATCGTTACGCTTCCAATTTACGCCTGATGCTGCGCCTATCCAATCGGTAATGCCATGGCGCGTTGGGTACTTACCTGTCATGATACTGGCGCGTGATGGCGAGCAGACCTGACACGTCGAGTAACCGTTGGTAAATCGCATGCCCTGTTTGGCAATGGTATCGATGTTAGGTGTCTCGTGGTAGTTGGAACCCTCGGCAGACATGTCCTTGATGCCGAGGTCATCAGCGAGGATGAAAACGAAGTTCGGTTTTTTTTGTGCGACAGATATACTGGCAAAAAAACCTAGCAGTATTGTGGGAAGGATACTTTTGATCATAATGAATATGTGTATCTTGGCTTTGGTGATCGGAAATACTATGGTAGAACAATAATATGTTTTAATTTTTATAAATCGATATGAGAAATCCCTACGAGCCACCCAAAACCAGTCAGAAGCCAGCTTCATTAAAGCAGGATTCTTTTATGAGAATACAGAAATACCAGTATTGGGGATTCTACGGTGGGCTGATAATTACAGTTGGCAGTATCATTCTCGGCAGCTCAACAAACCAGCTTATCTGGAATAGTGTATTAGATGCAACCTACACTATCGGAGTGTTAATGCTTTTCGCGTCGATTGGTTCGATTCTGCCTCTATCGATTTGGGGGTTTGTAAAGGGTTACCGTGAAAGCAGGCGGAAGTAATTATTTTGCGAGCATTGCGCGCACGCCCTTTTCTGCTCTGATTTTCATTATAAGCATTTTTTGCATCTCCTGAGTACGTTTCGGATGTTGCTTAATCAGATTATTTTTCTCGCTGGGATCGATTTTAAGATTGTAGAGTTGAGCGGCTATTTTCTTTTTCTTTTGTTTGTATGTGGAAATATATTTCCAGTCACCGTCGCGAATAGCGAGGCCTCGGGCTTCTTGGATAAGAATACGGGTGCCGAGCTTATCTTTTCCTAACAGGGCGTTGAGGTTGTTACGGGAATCGATGGCTTGGTTGGGTTTGAGTGTGACACCTAACATTTCCGCAAATGATGCGATAAAATCAATTTGGCTAACCATGGCTGATGTGGTGCCAGGCTTGATTTTTTCTGGCCAACGGATGATCAGCGGAACACGAGTGCCACCTTCATAAATCTGGTATTTGCCGCCACGCCATTGGCCTGATCCGTCATGGCCGCGATCGAGTTCTTTGGTGGATGTTTTCACTGTGGTATCATCATCGTAGCCGTCATCATAGACTGGACCGTTGTCACTTGAAAAAATGACAATGGTGTTATCACTTAAACCGTTTTCCTCGAGTGCCTTGATGATTTCTCCGGCGCACCAGTCGAGTTGCACCATTGCGTCACCCCGATATGAAAGTTCGGATTTTCCTTTGAAACGAGGATGTGGTGCGCGAGGGACATGGATATCTGCGGCTGACCAGAAAAGGAAGAATGGTTTGTTTTTTTTAGTTTTAAATTGGGCGAGATATTTTTTTGCCTGTTTGGTGAACTCATCAGCCATGGTTTCATCGTTCCAGAGTGCTGATTTGCCGCCCCACATGCTGCCGATGCGTCCAATGCCATTGATGATTGAGTGGTTGTGACCATGGGTGCTTTGGTAATATGTCATGGCTGAGCGGTCTTCTCTGCCGTCTGGATATACTGTACCCTTGAACCCCTGAGGTTTTTTTCCGACATAAAGTGGATCCTTGGGGTCAAGGTTGACGACGCGATGGTTTTCAAGATAAACGCAAGGAACTCGATCATTTGTGGAGGGTAGGAGAAACGAGTAGTCGAATCCGATCTCTAGAGGCCCGGGTTTTACATCTCCATTCCAATCAACAGGTTTTTTCCCGTCACCAATACCTAGGTGCCATTTGCCTATCACAGCAGTTGTATATCCCGCATTTTTAAAGATTTGCGGGAGTGTGAGCATCTCGGGCTTGATTACCATCGGGGCGTTTGGGGCCAATATACGAACACCATGGCGGAATCCGTGAATACCAGTGAGCATGGAAAAACGCGAAGGTGTACAAGTTGCGGCTGAGCAATGGCCGTCTGTGAAACGAAGCCCTTCGCTGGCGAGCTTATCGAGGTGCGGGGTTGGAATCTTTTTAGCTCCGTAAACACCAAGGTCACCAAATCCAACATCATCACCATATATAATGACTACATTTGGTTTGTCATGAGTCTGTTTTACATCCGAGGCACAAGTTATATGAGCTGTAAGGCAGGATGTAAGAATGATACTTAATGTCTGTTTAGTGATCATGATTAATTTTTTTGAAGTCATGGGTTTTTACGTGAGCCAGATCTCATCAAATATATACCTTGGTGGAGACGCTACCGTGATAAAGTTTAAATGTGACAAATCCATGACCACCATATTGTGAACTCTGATATTTGCAGCATTGTTTACATCGGCAAGATATTTCTGATTAGTCTGCATCACTAGATTAATCAGGATGGTGAAGGTTAATACGCTGGCTGATTATGTGATTGCTAGAAGCGCTTTCTGATAGCAATCGAGCCAAATGATTGGTTTTTTCTCTGTGATTCAAATTGCTTGCTACGGAAAGTCTGAACAAAGTTGAACTCCCAGCCAACGTAGCGCACGCCGAAGCCAGCATATACTTCCCCAACCCATGGTTCACGAGTCACCCCAGTATCAAAATTGCGGAATACCGGTCCATCGATTGTTATGTCATGCAGCACACCAGTTAAGCGAGTACCGGCGAGCATATAAAAAGACCAATTCTCTTTGTTATAAGACTCGCCAGAAAATAGTTTTTGCGTGTGCGCTGTGGGGGTAATACGAGCATCTGAAAATTCGATTGGTAGGTTCCAACCAACACGCATGAGGAAG
The DNA here is from genome assembly GCA_018676385.1 of Akkermansiaceae bacterium. GTDB lineage: Bacteria > Verrucomicrobiota > Verrucomicrobiia > Verrucomicrobiales > Akkermansiaceae > Oceaniferula. The sequence continues at coordinate 10,529 of JABHEX010000057.1, read as the reverse complement.
CCTACATGCGCCTCTGTAATTTGGTTTCCTATGGCGTAGCCCGTCTCGTGGAAACCATCGACCTCGAGGTCAAACGGCAAGTTTATTTTTCGTAGATCGGTCCAGCGGCGTTTTTGTTCGAAATGCAGGTTAATGGTCAACTCGTTGGGTATTTGACTATCCCAGCCACGGAACTTATCGATATTCCGCAAGTTATGAATAAAGTCTTGAGTCGCCTGCGCGTGAGCGTGAGGACCAACAACACCAATAGATATTTCCACCGTGTTTAACGCCCTATTATCGTGACAGTGGAGGGAAAATCCAATTCCAGCCCAGCCTGCATATGGACGTTCTCTGGGAGGGGCGACAGGTGAAATTTTATTTTCCGGAGTGAACATTAATTGTGTGAGAGCGAAGCCATAGCTGTATTGCGCTGCGGAAGGATCTTCGAAACCCCAAATGCGTTGTAGCAGGGATGAGCCTTGGTCATTGCCGCTGAAGCGCTCAAGATTTTTTTGAATGAATGGGATCTCAATGACTGGGGCTCCCGCTGTGACGTAGGAAATTCTGGCGCCGTTAGTATAATTTTCATCAGTGCCTGCGAACAGGTCATTATCCAGAAAAAATGTTAGATATCCTGAGTGGGCAGCCACCGAAGATGTGGTTTTTGAACCCTGACACGTCGGAAAAACACTTGCCGCAATGATGAGCAGCAGTGTGACTCTGGTAATAAAGCTCAAAGCAATTTGCATTATTGATTTACTAACACTTGTGGGAAAAACTTGCAAATCGGACTAGATTTCGACGCTGTGCTATGACCTTACAGCGGCGGCTTGATCAATTCGTCACCCGTTTTGATATCGATAGCGCCACCGGGAAATGTGCCGGGCAAGGGATCGGCAAAGACGTTACCGTCCGTCATACTGGATACACTAAGCCGACCAATAATCCCAGTTCCGCGACGAACGGCTAGTTCTGTACCGATGTTTACTTGTTCGGGGATTTTTACGTCGAGTACAATCACGTGAATGCCCGCATCGTCATCCTTTGCGACTTCCTTGACCTGTGCCATCAGCATTGCTTGGCTAATTAATCGTGCGCGACGCGCTTCTTTATCATGCCTTTTTGACTGTCGCTCAGTGATCGCTGCGGCTTCTTGCTCAGCAAGAGTTTGTTTTGTTTTCGCAGCTTCAAGCTGGGAGGCAAGAATACGGTTCTTTTCCATGATGACCTCGAGTTCACTCTGGGACATGCCGTCAGGCTTATCAACTTTTGTCACGGGCGCCGCAATGGCATTACCAGCGCGTAGGCGTTCGATCTCTGCTTGCAGACGTGCGTTTTCCGACATCAATGACACGGCTGTATGCTCTCGGCCATCTTCAGCCTCTCCATTTTTCATAGCACTGAACGAGAGGACGAGAGCAACCAGAAGCATTACAGCGGTTGAGCCCAAGAGAACTTGCGTAATATTCATGGTGTAAATTTGATCTATTTGCCTAACTTTAACAAGATCAAATCGATTACCATGGATCTGATTCTTATATTTCTACATACTAGCTTCTTGAAAAAACCGATCGTCTAAGTCATGCTGCAACTCATGATGAAGATGGCAGTGCTGGGTAGCGGCAGTGGAGGAAATGCCACATTAGTCAGTTGCGGAAGAACTCACGTGCTAGTGGACGCTGGGCTCAGTGCTAAGCAGCTGGTTATTCGCATGGAGTCGCTAGGCATAGTTCCTGAGCAGCTAGATGGCATTTTAATCACTCACGAGCACAGCGATCACGCCCGTGGGGTAGACGTGCTATTGCGCAAGCGTGATATTCCTGTTTATGCCAATGCACTGACGCGTGAAGCTTTGAGTGATAAAATGAAAAGCACCGTGCCATGGCGTGTTTTCCGTAGTGGTCAGGATTTTAAGCTGGGGGAGTTAAATGTGCAGGCATTCTGTATTCCACATGATGCTGCTGAGCCTGTGGGTTTTGTTATCTCGGGTGCGGCGACCCGATTAAGTATGGTTAGCGATGTTGGTCACGTGACGCACCTAATGCGTGAAAGTCTGCGCCAAAGCGATGGTATTTACATCGAGGCTAATTATGACCCTGGAATGTTAGAACAAGATACTAAACGCCCATGGGCTACGAAGCAGCGCATTACATCCCGCCATGGGCACCTGTCTAATGAGCAAACTGCCGATCTGTTAGCTGAGGTTGCTTGCGAGAAGCTCAAAGTCGTTATGCTCAGTCACCTTAGCTCGGACTGTAATTGCCCGGATATAGCGGCACGCCTTGTCGCAGAGCGTCTTGTGGGTCGCGGCCTACCTAATGTTTTGGTGCAATGCGCTCATCAGCATGAACCTACTGGGTGGATCGAGATTACTGGCAGGCCATATTTTGAACTTACCGCAGAATCTGTGTGAGATGCTAACTGTCAGCTGACTACCCGGCGCATCGGAACCATATGAGCAAAGTCGAAACCTTGGTTCTGGAAAAACTTTTGGGAATTTTCTTCTAATTTATCAGCCAAAAGTGTGATGCGGGTGAAGTTTTTATTTTTTGCAAAATCAATCACATAATTTAAGAGTTGCGAGCCGAACCCTTGGCCTCGGTAATCTGGATGAATAATGAAGTCTTCCAGCAAAATTACCATACCGCCCATCGCGGTGGAGATGGTAAAAAGGAGGTTAGCCATACCAAAAATCCGGCTTTCGCTGCGCAGAACAAAGATTCTGCCCCTATTTGGTTGCTCGAGAATCATTGATAGGCCTTGTTCGTGCGCTTTCGTGTTTGGGGAAAAGTCTGCTTGCGCGGACATGAGCTCTTCGACAAGTTGCACCAATTCAGGCAGATCTTCTATGGTAGCTGGCTGTACGCGAACTACTTGACCTGAGCATGATAACTTAACGTTTGCGTTGGTTGTGGACATTCTTGATTTATAATTAGCATCAATTTTTTAGGCACGGGAGAAAATTTTTTGATAAAATCGGTCATTCCAGAGAATGGCGGGTTGACAAGATGGAAAAAATCCCTAGTTTGCCCGCCCAACCTGACCAGATCGGCTACAAAGATTACCCTACCGGGGTTTCTACAATAGGCACGAATCACCAGAATTAATAAAAAACACGGGCTCAGCCCATTTTGACCTCATCTCATCATGAAACGTACTTATCAGCCATCCAAACGAGTTCGCAAGCGCCAGCACGGTTTTCGTGCCCGCATGAGCACCAAGGCCGGGCGCGACACACTGCGCCGCCGCCGTCAGAAAGGCCGCAAACGCCTCCTTCCCAAAGGTGCAGAGATTCACTTCAAGCGCCACGTTAAGCAGCACACCAAAGCTGCCTAGTCCGCTTTGAGGGCGGTTAGCTGATATACACGGCTCTGGCCCATATTTGGGCTGTCGAGCTCGGGGTTCATCATCATACGGTCACCCCTTTAAAGGTGGCCGTTTTTATTCGTTTCTGTTTTTACAGTTCATGCTAACCATAAGAGCAATTAAGGGCACTATGAGACTGCAGCGGAAATTCAGTATGACTCGTCACGCGGAATTCACCCGCACGCGCAAGGATGGAAACGCCAAGGCTGGCCGTTTCCTCGTGCTTAGCTATCTTGAAGATATAGAGCTACCTCACCATAAGCTGGGCGTCATTGTGACACGTAAAGTTGGCAATGCTGTCACACGCAATCTCCTCCGCCGCCGTATCCACGCGATTTGTGCCAAACATTTGCCCTCTGCTGATGGTAAAAAATACCTTGTAACCGTACTCCGCTGGCGCGCCCCCGAGGCTACGTTTTCTGAGCTGGAGACGGACTGGCTCAAGCAGGCTCGCCGTCTTGGCATTCTCGTCGCATGATTAACCGTTGTAACCGTGAACATTATCAACCGCCTGCTCAGCACTCTGATCTATTGCGGTATTCGCTTCTACCAGAAATTTCTTAATCCCATTCTCAAAGTAGTCAGTCCCAATAGTGGCTGCCGTTATCACCCAACCTGCTCAAATTATTTCATGCAAGCCGTAAGAATTCATGGTCCATTCCACGGATCTTGGCTTGGTGCTCGGCGTATTTTACGTTGTCATCCCTGGAGCGCATGTGGAGACGATCCCGTACCGCCTAAAAAATAGATTTTTCAAACTTAACATTTAATATTTAACACTTAAAACTCATCTACCATGGACCGTAAAGGATGGATCATACTCACAATCTGCGCAGTATTACTCGCGCTGAATTTCTTCTACATGCCGGAAAAACCATCAGCTGTGCCTCAGCCGATAAAGGAAAAGGATGATACGCCTGCCACATCATTACCTGCCGTTGGCGATGCCAGCGCACCTGAAAATGCTCAGTCTAAAAGTGGACTTGTCGTTGAGCCCCCTGTGCCGACTGTTGGTGAGAATACCATAGAGCTTACCTCGATCAATAACGGTAAAGTGAATGTCACCTATACTGTAACTTCGCGGGGTGGCGGTATCAAATCAGCCCTACTTCACAACCAATATGCGGTTGGATCCAGCACGCAGAATGTGCTATTGAATGCAGACGCACCTGCACCAGTGGGCGCTCTTGGCGAGGGACCCGATGACTACCTGGCTCTCAATTATGATCTGGTAAAGCCTGAAAATGAAAATGCGGTCTATTGCACGGCCAAGGCTGCTAATGGATTGATTATCAAAAAAAGATGGGCGCTTGTCGAAGATGATAAGAACCCGGGCGCTCCATGGTTGCTCACTCTTGATATAACTTTCCGCAACGAAGGGGAAGCCATGGTAAGCTTGCAGAACTACCACTTTTTTAATGGTACCGCCAGTCCCCTACATCAGCGTGAGTGGCCGGATCAGGGAGGAGCCTTCTACTTGAATGACGGTAGCTTTGAGAATACCACGACATCCGCTGGAGCCGAGGTAGATAAAGGGTTTTTCCACGGTGCGCAGTCGCAGCTTAAGGAAAGTGCGGAGGAGTTGGAATATTCCGGTGTGTCTAATCAGTTTTTCACTACGCTCGTTCGCCCCACTGAAAAATTTGCATCTTCTTTCTGGGCAAAGTCGGCAGAGGTTGAATTACCAGGTGACGACCCCAAAAAGAAAAACTATGCGGTGAGGTCAGGCTTTAGTCTACCCACGCGTAAGATCGCCACAGGAGACTACGAGACACTATCCTTCACGGTTTATATGGGCCCTAAGCGCTATAGCTTGCTTAAGAAAATGGAGGGTAACGTGGATGAGGTGCTCAACTACGGGTGGTTTACACCCATATCCGTCATACTGAGTAACACGCTGAACTGGTTGCATGACGTGGCATTTTCAAAAACCGCCAATAAGTGGGCATGGGGATTATCTATTATTGCTCTTACCATTTTGATACGAATCGTCATTTGGCCGCTCCATAATAAGTCCACGCGCACCATGAAGCGCATGTCTAAGCTCCAGCCTATTATGAAGGATCTGCGAGAAAAGTATAAGGATAACCCACAGAAGCTGAATCAGGAAACGATGAAGCTTTATAAGGAATACCACATCAATCCGATGGGGGGTTGCTTGCCTATGTTCCTGCAGATTCCGATCTTTTTTGGTTACTACCGCATGTTACAGTATGCGGTTGAGTTGCGTGGTCAGCCATTCCTCTGGGTAGATGATCTTTCCATGCCGGATACTGTCTATGAGTTGCCTTTCGGTCTGCCATTCCTTGGCGACACCACACCGGTTAACCTTCTACCCATACTGATGGCGGTCACCATGGTGTTGCAGATGAAAATGACGCCTAACACTGGCGACAAAATGCAGCGGCGTATCATGATGTTCATGCCGTTGATGTTCTTTTTCTTTTGTTATAACTTTGCCTCAGCTCTGGCGCTCTACTGGACCACGCAGAACATCTTTTCCATTGGTCAAACATGGTTGATGAACCGTATGCCAGAGCCCGAGCTCAAGAAGCGCGCCAAACCTGGAAAGCCAGGTAAAAAATCCTTCATGGAGCGTATGGCTGAACGTGCCGAGGCAATGCAGCAGGCGCAGGAAGCCGCTAAAGGTGGTGTAGGCAAAAAGCCGATGCGCGATGCCACGCCTGCAAAGAAGTCTGGGAAAAAACGCCCACCACGTACCGGGGGTTAACACTACTTCCTAAAATTCATTCCCATCACCGCGTCCGCCTTCTTGGTTGGCGCGGTTTTTGGTTTCAGTGCCGTAGGAAAGGGCTGCCTACGTACCGATGGTAGAATGGCAGTGGTGTGTGCAGTCCGTTTGATGACTTGAGAGATAGGTAGGGTTTACTTTCTCATCTCGCGTTGCCGCATCGGCATGGTATCGATGAGAGCAAAGATTTTTGTGAGATCGAGATTTTTATATCTGGCCTTCACATGACCATCTTTACCGATGAGTACAGCACAAATATTTTTGTTGGTGAAGTGCTCATTGTTTATTTGGTTGGTTAGTTTGGTGGAGATGTTGTGCGGGTAGTTGGATGTTGTGCCTGATTCATGAGTAAGGATCCAGATTATATGACGTTCGTCAATCTGCTGCTTTGCTGTCTTGAGCAATATGAGTGTTTGGCTATCACCTTGCTTTTGTTGAATTAAAAGGACACGGTTTTTCCATTTTAGATTATTTGTGTCGTTGAGAGTTTGCTGTTTTTCGCAGTGGGCAAGTGATGGGATCATGACGAGTATAACGACTTGTAGGAAGAGATTAGGATTCACAGTGGAAATCTAATGCTAACTGTGCAGCTGTCAAAATAAAGCCCGCTTACTCATACTGGAGCGGCGGGCTTGAGCAAGTTGGTATTACCTCTCCTCTGAAGTTATGGAGAACAGGTAGATTTTGGCCGCCTAGAGGTAGGGGTTCCACATAATCCGTGCGGATAGGTGCCGTTACCACGTGTGGTATCAGGTGAGGCGTGCTGCTAACAGTTCGCGCTGGAACACAAGTTCCTTCGGTAAGTGATCGTAGAGATTGAGGAAGAGTTCTCCTTGTGAGAGTAGTTCGGCTTTCCATTCCTCGTTGTCGATAGCCATGGCTTTATTGAATTGCTCCTCGTTATAATCGATACCTTCGATATCGAAGTCCTCGAAGTGAGGCGTCCATCCGATGTTGGTCTCGTGGCCTGGGATGCGGCCGTGGCAGCGGTTTACGATCCATTCCAACACCCTCATATTTTCACCGAATCCGGGCCAGAGGAACTTGCCGTCCTCATCGAGGCGGAACCAGTTTACATGGAAGATACGTGGAACGTTTTTAATTTCATTACGCATTGATAACCAGTGGCCGATATATTCGCCCATGTTGTATCCAGCGAAGGGAAGCTGGGCAAATGGATCGCGTCGGACACCAGCCTTCAGGCCAATGGCTGCAGCAGTGACTTCAGAGCCCATGGTGGCACCGACGTAAACGCCGTGCGACCAGTTGAATGCCTGGTAAACCAGCGGCATCGTGGATGGGCGGCGCCCCCCAAAGACGATTGCAGAGATTGGAACACCATCCGGGTTCTGCCACTCAGGGTCAATCGTTGGGCACTGATGGGCGGGTGCCGTGAAGCGTGCGTTAGGGTGAGCTGCCGGCGTGTCGCTGTCCGGTTTCCAATCGTTGCCTTTCCAGTCGATTAGATGTGCTGGGGGCTCATTGGTAAGGCCCTCCCACCAGACGTCGCCGTCATCGGTCAGTCCGACGTTGGTGAAAATAGCGTTCTCGAGCATTGAGTCCATAGCGATCGGATTGGTCTCGTAGGAGGTGCCTGGAGCGACACCAAAGTATCCGTTTTCTGGGTTGATAGCGTGTAGTGTACCGTCTTCGTGTGGCCAAAGCCATGCGATGTCATCACCGATGATGGTGGTTTTCCATCCGGCATCAGCGTATTTCTTCGGTGGTACTAGCATCGCTAGGTTGGTCTTACCGCAGGCCGAGGGGAATGCGGCGGAGATGTAGGTTTTTTCACCTTCGGGAGATTCCAGACCAAGGATGAGCATGTGCTCTGCCATCCAGTTGTGCTCGCGTGCGATATTTGATGCAATGCGCAGTGCTAGGCATTTTTTTCCTAACAGAGCGTTGCCGCCGTAGCCTGATCCGTAGGACCAGATCTCACGGGTCTCGGGGAAGTGGCAGATGTATTTTTCCTCATCGTTGCAGGGCCACGGGATGTCTTTTACACCTTCGGTCAGTGGCATGCCGGCGGTGTGGGCGCATGGGATAAAATTGGCATGGCCGTCGCGTTTTTGAGGTGCATTGCCATTCGTCTCGTCCTCAAGGCGTTTGAGCACACCAGCACCCATGTTGGCCATGATCTTCATATTGACCACAACGTAGGCGGAGTCCGTGACTTGCACGCCAATTTTGGCAAGTGGGGAGTCAATTGGCCCCATGCAGAAGGGAATCACATACATGGTGCGACCTTCCATACAGCCGTCAAACTTCTCGTGCATGGTGGCAAGCATCTCCTTCGGATCAGCCCAATTATTGGTCGGGCCTACTTGGTCTGGACGACGTGTGCAGATGAATGTGCGATCCTCCACGCGGGCGACGTCACCTGGAGATGAACGCGCAAGAAACGAGTTAGGGCGTTTGTCGGGATTGAGTCGGGTAAAGGTTCCGGTGTCACATAGGAGCTGTGTTAGTTCGTCCCATTCAGCCTGTGAGCCGTCGCACCAGCGGACGTCTATAGGCTTGCAGAGGGCGGTCATTTCCATGACCCAGGTGGCTAGGCCAGCGTGACTGGTTGATGTAATAGAACTCATGACAGGGTGTTAGTAGCACACACTATGCCGCATAAAAAGGCAATCCACAGTGTGCGGATATTATGGCAGGAATGTTGTAAGATATCTCAGAGAAATATGTGTTGGCTATGACTTTTTCTTCGCTGCCTTCTTCGCTGCTTTTTTCGCGGTTTTTCTTGGTTCAAACTCAAAGCCAATTTTCCCAGTTCCATGATCGAAGGTGAGGAACGCAGAAAAGGCGCGTTTGGTGCGTTTTGAGATAAACCCCTTAACAAGATCTGTTTTTCCTTTCTCGATGAGTTTGATCCCTTGCTCGCTCGGTAGCTCGCACTGGAGAATAGTTCTTGAAATGCGGATGCCGTCTGGATTGTCTTTGTTGGTGATGGAGAGGACGTACCAAGCTTTGTTGGTCTCGTGGATTTTAGCCTCTTTGCCATCGGGAGTTGTGACGGTCGCAATGATTTGATCGTCAGTGAGTTCGTCACGTTCATTATCTCCATCGTCAAATACAAATCCAACTTTCCATTTTCCTAGTTTTCCAGTTTTGGAGACTTCTTGCTTGAGCTCAAGTGCCGCCTCGAAGGGACGGTTGAATCGTGACTTGAAGTCCTCGAGTGGGCCGACGAATTTCTTTTCTAACAACTCACGGGCTTCCTCGGGTTTAAGCTCGCGTGATGCGATGTATCGGCTGGTTTGGAATCCACATTCTGGGTTATAGCACTCATAAGTAGCATCGGTGGTTTTGAGTTTGTCTGCTTGGCAATTTGGGCAAATGGAGGTCAAATCAGGGAAGATCTTGTTCTTCAGTTCGGCGGTGTATGTCTTGGCGCGGTTGACGATATCTGATGTGAAATCGATAATCTCGTGCATAAATTCAGGTCGGGAGAGCTCGCCTTGCTCCATTTGGCGGAGTTTGCTTTCCCAGTCGCCGGTCATGGATGGTGATGCGAGTGCTTGGATGCCGAGTTCCTCAGTAATTTCGATGAGGCGTAGTCCGCGGCGAGTAACTAGAAGGTCACGTCCGTCACGCTCGATATATTTTTGTCTTATGAGTCCCTCAATTGTAGCGGCACGAGTTGCCGGTGTTCCGAGTCCTCGCTCAGACATTGCTTCACGCAGATCTTCGTCGTCGATGAGTTTGCCTGCGCCTTCCATGGCGGAGAGCAGAGTGGCTTCATTGAAACGTGCGGGAGGTTTCGTCTCGTCGTTTTTAACCTCTATGTCAGAGACTTGTGCTGTTTCCCCTTCGGAAACCGAGCAGAGTTCGTCTTTACCTGCGGCGACTCCAGGTTCTCGACCGTAGACGGCAAGCCAGCCTGGTTTAACGAGAATCTTTCCGGTTGTTAGGAAAGCATCAGTGGCGTCAGATGTTGTTATACGTGTGATACGGCGAGTGTTGAGAAACTCAGCATGTGGGTAAAAAACGGCGAGGAACCGTTTGGTGACAAGATCAAAAATTTTGGCAGCTGCCTCGTCTAGTTTGACAAATCGTCCGGTAGGAATGATGGCGAAGTGATCGGAGATCTTGGCATTGTTAAAGACGCGCTTGCTTGGAACAATGAGTTTTTCTGACACGGCATGGCGGGCATGTGATCCGAGCTCACCGCCTTGTTCGGCGATCGAGTCGACAGTTTCATGAACTTGACCGAGGTAGTCTTCCGGCAAGTACCGGGAATCGGTCCGTGGGTAGGTGAGCATTTTGTATTTTTCATACAATGCTTGGGCGACTTGGAGAGTGCGCTTGGCAGAGAACCCGTAGCGTGAGGATGCTTCGCGCTGTAGTGTTGTTAGGTCGTAAAGCTGTGGTGATGCTTGTTTGGTAGGTTTTTGCTCTTCGCTGACGGTACCAGTTTGTCCTT
>JABHEX010000056.1 GCA_018676385.1 Akkermansiaceae bacterium | reverse complement strand
GAAATACATTTGGAAAATCTGACGGGAAAAAAATTCGATTGGGAAACAGAGAACGCTGAGCGACAGGTAGAAATCCTGCGGGCTCTTGAAAACCCAGTGGCGATGCCGGGTGCCGCCGAGCTCGCCTATTCACTTCAGGAAAAATCTACAGCTGTGGTGTCGAGTTCATCTCACAGTTGGGTGGACGGCTGGGTGGAAAAGCTCGAATTGATGCATTGTTTTAATACGGTCGTGTGCCGAGGTGATGCTCTAAAAATCAAGCCTGCGCCTGACCTCTATATAGAAGCCGCTAAACGTCTAGAAATCAATCCATCCGATTGTATTGTCATCGAAGACTCGCTCAACGGCATGCTCTCTGCTCATTCGGCAGGAATGCAGGTTATCGCCGTTCCCAACCGACTTACCAGCGTGCTTGATTTTAGCGCTGCAGACTGGAGCGTTAACACCCTATCAGATCTACTTTAATTGACGCCAATCCGCATAACTAGCTCCAACTAAGCTAGCACCTGATACTAGCTTATTGTTACCAGCTCGATGATGTTTCCAGTGCAGAAATAAACACTTCCCCCACATCAGATGTCGTACGGCACCGATCCATTCAAATGATTTTCATATCATATTCACTAGCCAGTAGTTCGCAATCCGCTCGCTACCGCATTCACAGAGAATTGCAGGGCGTTGAGCAACTCATTCGTTGTTTTTTCGTCACCCTTTTTCTGAGCTGCACGCCAATCCTTCAATAATGCAACTTGCTGATGATGCAGTATGCGAAGTGGGCGCTCACGCATTTCAAGAGTACGCAGCATACGAGGGCGGCGCTCGCCAAATGTAGATCCAAAAATCAAATCGATCATCTCGCCAGTACGGCTAAATTCTGTAACGATAAGATTCTGGAAGTCATCTTTGAGTGCCTGATCCTCAACCAAACCAGCATAGGCATTCATTAAATCAAGATCCGCACTAACAAGATTAGTCTCAACATTGGTAAGGAGATAACGCAAGAATGGCTCCTTATGAATAAAGGTAGAAAGCAACTGGAAATCAGCCGGATTTTCAACGCGTAGTTTCGCCAGCGCCGTGCCAACCCCAAACCATCCAGGCATATAATAGCGTGCCTGAGTCCAAGAGAATACCCATGGTATAGCGCGAAGGTCATCCAGTGAGGCTGTGCCAGTGCGTCGTGATGGTCTTGAGCCAAAGCAGCCGTGCTCAAGTGCATCAATTGGAGTGGCCTGACGGTAGAACTCGATAAAACCCTCCTTATCTAATAGAGAACGATACCCCTTCCTACTCTCCGTGCTCAGCCAGTGCATTATTTCCTGATACTTGGGATCGCCAAGGCTGGATGTGCCATGCTTGCCTTTGTTCTCTGTAATAACCCCAGTAACACCAGCAAGCAGTAATTCTAGATTATACGCAGCATTCGCGTGATGTGCATATTTACGCGGGATCACCTCGCCCTGCTCGGTGACACGCACAGCCCCTGTTACACTTCCCTCAGGAAGCGAGCGGAGAAACCATTGAACAGGACCCGCACCACGACTGATCGTTCCTCCTCGCCCATGAAAGAATTCACACTCAGCACCCGCCTCATGACACGCAGTCGTGATCTCAGACTGAGCTTTTTGAAGAAGCCACTGACCAGAAAGAAGACCGCTGTCTTTATTAGAGTCCGAATATCCCACCATGACTGGCATACAATATTCACCACTAGCAACCACACGTAGGAAATGCTGACCAGGGTCAATGGAAAGATAACGGCTAACAACCTTGCCCGCGCGGTCAAGATCATCACCCGTCTCAAATAGCGGGCAGACCTGCTGTCGGCTTATCCACATACCGTCTTTCCAATCCGCCATACCTCCCTCACGAGCAAACAAGTGAACAAGTAACATATCCGATACCTGACGGGTCATACTAACGACGTATGGACCAAGGCAATCCAGCCCATAACTACGAGTGTGCCGGCGCAGCGAGGTATAACAATCCATCACCTTGCCAATCTCAGTATCTGGCTCAGG
>JABHEX010000055.1 GCA_018676385.1 Akkermansiaceae bacterium | reverse complement strand
TAAACTTCAGAGCCATGGCCTCTCCCTTACTGGGTGCTTTAAGGCTACTCTCCATTTGGCTAAAGGCCTGAGCTAATTGTGCGGCTGCTTCATTACCTGCACATTTCTTGTTGGCGTCGGCGAGGAGCTTTTGAGCACCTTTCTTGTTGCCTTCTTCTTTGAGAAGTTCAAAAAGTGCACGTGTTGTCATAAATAGATTGCGAGCTTCGACATCGGCACCAGAACTAAGGGCGTTAAATTTTTCTTGTAGTAGCGCGGCACTGCTTTTGGTGTTGCCGGTCATGTCATACGCCATTAGCAGGAGTTCGACGGCGTCATTTTTATCCTCAGCATTGGGATTGGTTTTTAGATATGCTTCAAGTTCAGTCGCCGACGCAGCTGCGTGCTTTTTTGCAATTTCTTGCGCAGGGCCTGCAATGATTAACCCGTGTAGAGCAATGCCTAGGGATATATGGATTAGTGTTTTTTTCATGGTAAAATATTATGTCAGTATGACTTGTGCGATTATTTTACTAGTTTAGCAAAGATCACAATCTTGTAACGTTGTGCGCGAGTAGATTTGTTTTGCAAACTTAGTATTATCTTGAGCTTTTGGTATTGAGTTGATGGTGTGGGGGTGCAGGATGTCCTTGATGGCATTTACAGCGGAAAAAGCCTATAATCTAATTGAGCTAGCCCACCAGCGGGAGAGACTAGCTCACGCTTTTTTACTAACCGGTGAGATGGGTAGTGGGAAATCTGCCTTGGCAGCAAAAATCATATCACTGGTCAATCCGGCTCAAGTCGATTCAGCTGCTAATCTTTTTGGTGAAGTTGAAATACCCATTGAGAAGTCACTCGACGAACTGGAAGGTGAACTGGTGCGTATCGTCAGACCAAGGTCAAAATCTCGTAAGATTTCCATCGATGACATGCGTGCATTAGAAAAAGCCTTTCACGTTGCCTCGGCTCCCGGTAGCTGGAAAGTAGGCGTGATTTTACATGCTGACCGCATGGGTATCGAGGCTGAGAACGCCTTTCTCAAAACTCTCGAAGAGCCACCGCCGGATAGCCTGTTGTTGTTGCTTAGTGATGCCCCTGAACTTTTGCTCCCTACTATTTTGTCCCGTTGCGTGCGACTGCCGCTGATGACGGCCACCGGTAAGCGTGAAGCGGGCGAGTGTGGTCAGAAAATGCTCGATGTCTTCACACGCTACACTCGCTCTGGCCTAGGTAACATAGCTACCGCTCTGACCTTGAGGGCATGCCTTAGTCAAGTCCTTGCGATCAAGAAGGCTGAAATCAGCAAAGCAAATGATCTGGCATTTAGAGAAGAGAGTAAGAAATATAAGAACACCACTGATAGCGTCGCATGGCTCAAGGATCGTGAGGTATTTTACCTCGCACAAACGGAGGCTGAGTATCTCAACGAGCGGGACAAAGTGTTGGAGACGATCATCGCCTGGATGGGTGATGTCATTCGTCAAAAGTGTGGCGTGTCTGAACTGGATCTACCTCAGGTGAATTCCAGCACCTACAAAGTGGCGGAGGCGCACACACTTGCTGATTTGCTTCAGAGAATTGGTGCACTGGAAGATCTTCGTGCTAATCTCGAAACCAATGCACAAGAGCAACTTGCTCTTGAGGTAGCCTTTCTGAAAGCATTTGGTTAACAACCACTTAACTCATTGCTAGAATGATCAGTTACAACTTATAATGTAGCCAGTTACGCAGGTGTATGCACGTGCGTGGTGATAAGTTATTCACCATGTCTTTGATAACAAAATATTGCAGCTAGGGTAGCTTAGTTAGGGTAAACCTAGCTTTGGATCATCAAAATCAGGGAACTATGAGTATCGATACAAGCCTATATGGTTCTTCGCACTCGACATTACATCCTCTAGAGTGTTCGATTTTGCGTATGAACGATTCAGAGGATAGACCGCGTGGGCGAATAACAATTCCACAGTATGCCATGGCATTAGCACATGTTGCGAGTTTGAGATCTGAAGATCCATTTCGCAAAGTAGGCGCTGCAGCGTTGGATTTTGACAACCGCGTGATCGGTACTGCCTACAACGGGCTTGCGCCAGGATTTGATGCGCCGGACGGCTTTTGGGATGACCGTGATCAACGGCAAAAGTTTATGCTTCATGCTGAGGTGAACCTTTGCAGCTTATTTAAGCGAGGTGAGGTAAAGCTCATGGCGTCAACGACAATGCCCTGCACCTCTTGCATGCAAACCTTGTGTGCCTATGGTATCAAGGAGATATATTACCGTGATATTTACAGCCAATCATCAGCTCCAGAAATCGCGGCCACCTATGGAATACATTTCGAGCAGGTTACGGACTACCCACTTGAGCTTACATAACCAATATTTAGCAGATTATTCTCCGTTGTTTTTGGAATCAGGGACGATATCGCCGCCATAAAAGCTGCGGATGTAGCCAAACTCGATCAGGGTGTCTTGCCATGGCGCAAGGACGCTGTTGTTGCGCCATACAAAACGTGCGTTGCTTAACATTTTTTCAGCATCAATTCTGTTATCTTGATTGTATAGTAATGCTGCCCGCGAGTAGTAATAAAATGGTGAATCATCCCATTCATCATATTTCTCAGCAAGGGACTTGGCTTCTTTTTCCCTGTTAGTGTTGATTTTGCACAACAACAGCTTGAACTCACACAGGCGTAACATACCTATGTTGTTTTCACCCATACTAGAGAGAATCTTTTCAAAGCGATTGTGTGCCGACTCCCACCGCTTGGTCACAAAATCGACCTCTGCTAGATTGAATTGCACATTGATATTGTCAGGTGCGATCTTCAGAATGCGATTGAAAATTGCGGTGGCTTTGCCGAAAGCACGAATTTCCACATAGCATGCGCCTTTGATATTGAGCGTTGCCGGGTGATCTTTGAATATAGAATCAACTTCATCAATCATTGCTAGAGCATCAAATATTCTCTTTTGATTAAACATGTTCTGTATGCGGAGCAGCTTCCCCCCAAATTCTTTACGTTTCTCAAGCGGTAAGTTCATGAATTCACGCCACACTTTCACCGCTGG
>JABHEX010000054.1 GCA_018676385.1 Akkermansiaceae bacterium | reverse complement strand
GCTGAGCTCCTACGTCGACCCCGTAAGACTCCGCATGGAGTTTCTTAATCAAACTCGTAATGCCGAAAAATACGGCAACGACCCACTCGCTCCTGCCTGCTATCCACCCGACACCTTATTCGCCACCGTGATGTTCTCCAGTCCCCTCGGTTGGTTTGAAACATCCAATCTCCCTGAAAATTATTTCACAACGATTTCACCACTTGTCAAAGCATGGAAAAAGGAACGTGAGGCTATTTTCTCCGGTCACATCATCCCGATCGGCCAAGCGCCCGACGGTTACGCCTGGACCGGGTTTTCCTCAACAAGCAAAGACCGCAAAAGTGCTCGGATCGTTGTTTTCCGCGAGCTTAATAACAAAGATACCTGGTCGACCGAGATTCCACTGCTCAAGAATGAAAACGCAACAGTCACCATTCTTGGCGGCAAAGGATCAGCCACTTATAAAAACGGAAATCTTAAGGTTAAAATCCCTGAAACCCTCCAATATCTTTTCCTGCACGTTGCTTCTGAATGACGCATCTCTGAGTGATTTCTAATCACATTGTCACTCCTACCTTGCGTTACCCCACTACCCCGACACGTCCACCTTATGAATTTACTCTTCAAAACTTTCGTAGCCGTCCTCTCCCTGACAACCCACCTCTCCCCGCTTTCTGCTCATTCCCAAGCTCATCATCACGCCCCAGTCACGGACATGACAAAGGCTGCCGAACTCTTTATCACATCACTAATCGACAGAGAGAAGAAAAAGGCTCTCTTCCATTGGAGTGATAACAAACGCCAAGGCTGGCACTTCGTTCCTGACAAGTTCATCAAGGGAGAGAAGATGCGCCACGGTCTCTCGATCAAGAAGATGAACCCGCGCCAGCGCATCCTTGCTCATGCCCTGCTCAGCAGCGGACTGAGCAACAAAGGTTACCTCCAGGCGAGCACCATCATGACGCTCGAGCAGATCCTGCACGACCTGGAAAACAAGAACCCAATTCGTGACCCGCAGCTCTACTACGTTTCCGTATTTGGCAACCCATCCAGCAAATCCACATGGTCATGGCGCTTCGAGGGCCACCACCTCTCACTCAACTTCACCATCGTCAATGGCAACCACATTTCCGTCACCCCATCATTTTTCGGCACTAACCCAGGACAGGTCAAAAAAGGAATTTACAAAGGCATTCAAGTCCTCAAGACAGAAGAAAGCCTGGCGTTTAAACTCGTCAATTCGCTGACACCCGAGCAACGCAAGGCCGCCATCATCGACGTAAAAGCCCCACGCGACGTCATCACCGGTCAGGACCGCAAGGTGAATAAACGCCTTTTTCTTCCAGTCAAGGGCATCGCCTACAACAAGCTGAACAAGGACCAGCAAAAGATACTCCTCGACCTTACCAACGAATACGCTTCCAAATACCGTGACGACATCCTGAAAAGCATCAACGCTCACGCCAAAATCGCGACCGGTAAGGACATGCACTTTGCATGGGCCGGCAGCACTGAATTAGGTAATGGGCACTACTACCGCATTCAGACGCCCAAATGGCTGTTTGAATACGATAACACACAAAACGGTGCCAACCACGCACACGCGGTCTGGCGCGACTTCAATGGCGACTTCGGAGCTGATCTCCTCCATGAGCACCACGAAAATGCTCACACCAAGTAATAGCATCTCCTCAGCTAGACAGCATAATGCCGCGTAGCATATGTAGTATCGCTTGGCACTAGCACTGACATCAGCGTCCCATTGATGCTCATAACTGGATATCAGATGCTTGGGCAAATTGCCTCAGTCTCCCATTGGTCCTAACCAAGAGGCTACCATCCTCTCCAATTCCCACCACGGAGCCCTGATGCTGTTGCTCACCGGAGAGAAACGTGATTTTTTTTCCGCTTAAATATGAGATGGCTTCGATACGATTTAGCTGCAATGCAAAATTCTCTGCACAACGATCGACCTCACCCATGATCGCTGCAAGCACAAGCGCCAATATTTTCTCTCTTGAAACCGGCCCACTAGCAACATCATTAATTGCAATAAACTCATCACCTCTTGGAGCATTCAATACGTTAAGACCCACACCTAAAACTACACAATCATTGCTGGCCTCAACGAGGATACCACAACATTTTTTACTGCTTATCAGGATGTCGTTAGGCCATTTCACACGCGCAGGTATTGAAAATTCATCGATCAGAACCAACGCTATACCAAGCCCAGCCGCCAGAGCAATTCGCCCATAATATCGTTGCTCAAGCTGTGGACGCAAAACCACAGAGAACAGCAATCCGTCACCTGATCCAGACATCCACTCGGCACCACGCCTTCCCCTGCCCTTCGTCTGGTGCTCGGCAAGCACAATCGTTGCGTGTTCAACTCCATCCTCTGCAAGTCGGTGAGCCTCGTCATTGGTCGATTCTAACTGCTCATGCCAGTGTAATTTCTGGTAGAAATCCGGCGCAATAGCAGCAAACTGACGCAGATCAAACATCTCCCCTTGTTAGCCCCGATTGAATCGTGCCATCTCACGCTGTGCCTCACGCATCTCAGTGCGTTTTTTCAGATCCTGACGTTGGTCTGAGTGACTTTTACCCTTACCCACGCCAATTTCCACCTTCACGCGTCCACCTTTCCAATACATACGCAGGCACGGTAATGTGCAGCCTTTCTGCGAGGTGACTTCATCGAGCTTAATAATTTCTTTTTTATGCAACAATAACCTGCGGGCCCTTGTCACCCCATGCTGAAACCACTCACCCGCTGTTTGCCATGGCTGAATGTGGCAACCATAGAGAAATGCCTGACCATTTTCGATCCGTGCGTAGGCATCCGCGATGTTTGCCTTACCCTCACGGATCGACTTTACTTCAGTCCCCTTCAACTCGATACCACACTCGTATTTATCTGAAATATGGTAGTCGCGCAGGGCTTTCCTATTAGTGGCTATGTCCGAGCTCATACAATGATGTGAGTTATAGGAGTGAGTGATACCCACACCTTCGAGCAGCCTCCAGCCAGCAAGGTAGAACTATTCGTCCTCGTCCTTAAGAACCACTTTACCCTCAATAATTTCGGTGAGAGCAATGTCAGCGGCACCCATACTAGGCACAGTATCGATCAACGGGGAGCGTCCCTGGTTTAGCTGAGCAACGCGCTTAGATATGACGTTGACGAGGATTTGCGGGTCGTTAATAATCTCGGATGCTTGATCGACAAGGCTGCTTTTCATGGATTTTGCGGGGTAACCAGAAACTGGCTTGGGACGTTCAAACGGCACGATGTTTGAGTTGTCCATAGCTTGATTCCGGGAGGTGTGGTTAAGTAAAATAGAATATGGTAGGTGTCGCAACACAATGCGGGTGAGAGTGGAAAGCATCTGACGCATTAAAAATCAAGCTAAATATACTAAAATACGTTCTTTTTTCAGTTTGTGATTCTATGATGAAACAAAAAAATTGAGCCTTGGTTGACTAGGATTTTAACTATTTTGACAAGACAAACCGTTGGATTGAATGCATGTTCTCTATGCAGATGATTAGTTCCGCGTCACTCCCCCCTCTTCAGGCATCAATTCACATTGGCGCCAGCTCTATTTCCATGCTCATCCTAGAGAATCATGGAGATTCCGAGCAAGAGGACTGTGATTTCTTGGAGCAAAGTATTCCGCTCGCTCGGGATATCTTCAGAAATGGTAGCGTCAGCCGCTCCACCATAGAGCGATGTGTGCGAATCCTACTAGGCTATCTGGAAACACTGCGCGAACTGGGAGCAACCGATGAAACACCAATTCGAGCGGTAACCACCAACATCATTGGCGAAGCAAACAATGCTGATGTTTTATCCAAACGCATTCAAATAGCATGCGGACTACATGTTGAAAATCTAGATGAAGGCGAAATGACGCGACTCATTTACCTGAAGACTCGCAGGCGACTCCGTGACACACCATCTATGATGAAGCGCACCACGCTGGTTATACATAGCGGTCCCGGCAATACCCGGGCACTTCTTTTTAAGAATGGACGTATCGCAGACTATACAAACTATCGCCTTGGAGTCTACCGCACCATCGAGGCTATTGATTCCAGCCAATACGAACGAGGCAGCGAAACCAGCCATACCAAATTAATCCGCGAGCATACTCGAAGTCAAATCAGTCAAATCCAGCACGACTACGAATCAGAAAAAATAGAGGAATTGGTCATCATAGGTTACGAAGTTCAGCACCTTGCGCATGAGCTGGCTAAGCCAGGAAAATCTACAAGCACGTCCCGAGCACTTGCCAATATATCATCAGCCATTCTTAACATGACCGAGGAGCAGCGGGTAAAAACCTACAAGCTCGATTACAATACCGCTCAAGCCATTATACCAGCCCTCGAGATCAACCTCTTAATCTCTGACGCTCTGGGAGTCCAAACACTACGCCTACCAGGTAGCGATTACGAACGAGGTCTACTTCTGGATCTGCATACCTCCTACTCGCTCACGCATGGATTTCAGAAGGAAGTCTTACGTTCCGCCGAGAGCCTTTCGAGAAAATTCCGCGTTCACCGAAAGCACTCATCACAGGTGGCTCGGCTCACAGAGTCTCTATTCAATGCGACGTTAGAATTACACAAGCTTGGCGATCACGATGCATTACTACTACAATGCGCAGCCATTCTCCATGAATGCGGCAATTTTATCAGCACACGTGCGCATCACAAACACTCACACTACATCATTTCAAATAGTGAAATATTTGGTCTCGGACAAAGAGACATCAATCTGATTGCCTTAGTGGCACGCTATCACCGCCGCTCCGGACCCAAACCAAACCATGCAGGCTACAGAGACCTAACATCTAACGATAGGATGAGAGTGTCCAAGCTTGCCGCTATTTTACGTATTGCGGATGCGCTTGATCGTAGCCACACATCGCGTGTTCGTGACGTTAACATAACGATCAAAAAACAAAAACTCATTCTGAATTTACCCACTATTTCAGATGCTTCAGTCGAGCGTATCGCCATGCGGACAAAAGCAAATCTGTTCAGAGACATTTACGGTCTCGAAGTCATTTTGCAAGATGGCCATTAATTTTTTACTTTTGAACAATAACCATACAATTATCTAAAAATGCCTTTCGTTAACCGTGAATTATCGTGGCTTGAGTTTAATCAGCGTGTACTTGAAGAAGCGCAGAGAGAATCACTACCGCTTCTGGAGCGCCTCAAGTTTCTGGCCATTACAGCCTCAAATCTTGATGAGTTTTTCCAAGTCCGCGTTGGCGGCTTACACCTGATGCAAAAAAGCGGCTCCCGCAAACGCGGCATCACTGGCATGACCCCCTCACAGCAACTACAAAAGATTCGCGATCGTGCCACTTGTTTATACCAAGATCAATACGCGTTGTTAAATGATGAGCTTTTACCAAAATTGGCCCAAGAAAATCTCATACTGGCACAGTGGGAGAATCTCACCCTTGAACAGCTGAAAATACTCAACTACCGGTTCGATAATGGAATATTTCCACTTCTCACCCCGTTGGCATATGATCCCGAGGTGCCCATGCCTTCGCTACCAGCCATGCATATTATTCTCGTGTGCGAGCTAATCAACCGCGAAGACAACTCTAGCAGGCACGTGTTCATCCCGATGCCTGAATTACTACCTAGGTTTGTTCATCTTCCTGCGATGGAAAACAACAAAACATCAAACGATCTTCTGGTTCCAACCGAAACCATAGTTGCTCACTGCTGCGCCGAACTCTTTCCCGACGAAACCATTAAAGCTACAATGCCATTCCGCATCACGCGCAATGGCGATATCGCCGTGCAAGAGGAAGATGTTATCGATCTGACCGGAGAAATGGAGGAAGTCCTCGCTGCACGCAAGACCAGCAATACTGTTCGACTTGAACTCCCTGATAAAGCACCTGCAAACCTTAAACGTATTGTCCGAGAAGTCACCGGAGCCAGTCCGAATGAGGTATACCCATTGAATGGCCCTCTCGCGCTGAGTGATTTCATGAGCGTGGCAATTACGCCAGGTTACGATGACCTTCGTGATGAATCATGGCAGCCGCAGCCGTCTCCAATCATCGAACCCGGCGAATCAATTTTTTCTACCCTTACCGATAAGGATATTCTACTCAACCACCCTTACGAAAGTTTCGAGCCTGTGCTGCGATTCCTAGAAGAAGCCGCTTCCGATCCTCATACGATTGCTATCAAGCAAGTTCTCTATCGAACCGCATCCGAGTCACGTGTGATCGATGCCCTGATCAAAGCAGCTGAAAACGGAAAACAGGTCACCGTGCTCATCGAACTAAAAGCCAGGTTTGATGAAGCACGTAACTTAAGCCGTGCCGGTGAGCTCCAGCGTGCCGGCGTCCAGATTGTCTACGGCGTAAAGGGACTAAAAACCCACGCAAAAATCGCCCTCGTCATCCGTAATGAAGATGGCCTACTCAAACGTTATGTCCATCTCGGCACGGGCAACTACAACGAATCAACATCCCGACTCTATACAGACGTCTCCTACCTGACTTCCCTTCCCGCATACGGCAAGGATGCCTCACTGTTTTTTAACGCGGTTACCGGCAGATCCAAACTTACAAGATTCCGTAAAATCATACCCGCACCTACACATATGAAACCAAGGCTGTTAGAGCTGATTGCTGCAGAGGCAAAACGGGCTAAAAATGGCGAGACGGCAAAGATTACCGCAAAAATCAATTCCCTTCAGGATAAAGAGATCATCGAGGCTCTCTACAAGGCAGCCAAGCAGGGAGTAATCATCCGTCTCAACATTCGTGGTATTTGCTGCTTAAAAACTGGCAAACGTAAAGAAGCGAAAAACATCGAAGTCGTATCAATCATTGACCGCTATCTCGAACACGCACGCATCTTCTCATTTCACCACGGCGGTAGACCTCTTGTGTATATAGCATCAGCTGATTGGATGACGCGCAACCTCGATAAACGAGTTGAACTCATGATCCCAATTGAGGACAGACCCAGTAAAAAACGCCTCATTGAAATTCTCAATTCCGCCTTCAAAGACAATACCAACGCATTCCGCATCCTCGATAACGGCTCAAGCCAGCGGATTGAACGCGCCAAGGGGGCCAAGCACTTCCGTATGCAGGAACATCTGCAGAAACAGGCCCATAAAGCCGCCAAGGCAAGCGCCCATATTCGCAGCACTACTTTTGATCCACACACGCCAGCGAAGTCGCGCCCTTGACTACCCAATCTACCTGTAAATCAGGCGTATGAGCGACTTAGGATTTCATCATTATCTCAATTTCTCAATTCGCAGAAAAAAGTGTTTGCATCAGACGTACATTTCCGCACATAGTCCGCGCGTCATCCCATGATGATTTGCGGCTTCATCAAACATAAAGCCACATCAGTGCAGGAATAGCTCAGTTGGTAGAGCATCTCGTTTACACCGAGGCGGTCGGGGGTTCAAGTCCCTCTTCCTGCACCATTTTTAAACGGTCCAGATTAACCTCTGGGCCTATTGTTTGCAAGGGTTCCAGAGCAGGGTCTACACCAAAGTTTGGGGAGCGTAATTTTTATTACCATCTATCACTACCATTTGCGCCATTAGAAGTTATCATCCTTCTCGCCTTCTAGGCTTGCTATCGTGACGGCAGCGCAGGAGTCCCCAAAGACATTCACTGCTGTACGACTCATGTCTAACAAACGGTCAACTGAGAGCAACGCCACAATCGCCATCTCCGCGTTTGGTATATTTGAACTTCTGAGAATGAGCAAAATGGCCACAAGGCTTGCTGAGGGTATACCAGCGACACCAATGCTTGTCAGTAATGCCGTGACCACAACGGCAAACTGCGCCGCCACCCCCATCTCTATACCCATTACCTGAGCTACAAAAAGAACAGCCACACACTCATACAGCGCAGTTCCATCCATATTGACTGTAGCACCCAGAGGAAGAGTGAAACTAGAAACCCTCTTGGATACGCCCGCATTTGTCTGCACGCAGTGCATAGTCTCAGGCAGTGTAGCGGCTGAAGATGCGGTTGAAAACGCGGTAAGAAGCGCCATTTTCATTGCCTTGAAATGCGCCCATGGATTCACCTTGGCAATATACTGAAGAACCAGTGGCATAACTACAAACAAATGAATCGAGAGCGCTAACAATACTGTCCCAAAGTATTTACCTAGGTTCAAAAATATCTCTGGGCCACTTTTGAAAACCGTTGGGATCATTAATCCAAAAACACCCAATGGAGCAAACATCATCACCCACTGCGTGACACGAATCATAACATCGTTAACACCTTGAATACTCCCCAGAAGCGGTAGCATATTGTCCTGTGGCAATTGTGTCATTGCTATGGCAAAGAGAATGGCAAAAAAGATCATTCCCAGCAACTGACCGTTTGAGGACGCTGCACTGAAAATATTTTCAGGGATCATTTTTTTAAACAAATCCGCGTAATCTCCCGGCTTGCGCTTACCAGCCTCAGCAACTTTAGACTTTTCTTTATCAGATGCACTATCTGCTTTTTCTTGAAGTGCCTCGCGGATTTCAACGTTCGGCTTTCCATCTACAAGTCCTGGCTGAATCGTATTGACTAACAACAGCCCAACCACAATAGCAGCAAAACTCGTGCCCACGTAAAAACCCAGCGTCCTCATCCCCAATCGCCCAAACCCCTTAACACCCCCTAGTGACGCGATACCTGCAATGACAGAACTAACCACCAAGGGAACGATAATCATCTGCAGAGCGCGAATGAAGAGTTTCCCCACAAACTCGCTCACCGAGATAGCATTCATAATAAACCTCTGTGCCGCAGAATCTTGCGAAACCGTCATCGTGATATTTCTGAATACAATAGCAGTGCCGGTTGCTAAAATAAGCGCAATGAGTATCTGCCAATGAGGTGCGATCTTCTTCATAGGCACAACACTGTAGAGTAAGTCAACTGACGATAAAAGAACTCAATCAAGGAATTACAACACGACAGAGGTCAAGATTTTCGTGAAACCGCCAAGAGAAAGACGGTGCGCTGTCTTCCTGAACCAAGCATGCGGGATGCTTTAAGCGCTCGGTGCGGCTTGATCCGCCGTGCAGCAGCGCTGGCAACACGGTCCTCCGCAATTACCCGCACACTATCTGTAGCAATCGCTTGGGCAGATTGCTGAGCAGTGTAAATATCATTATTCGTTGCAAGGGTGTATGCCAAGTTACCCAACGCAGTGTCACGCAAACGTGGGTTTGCAATAGCCTTCGCCAATGGGAGAGATTTGCCTGTGTCGTCACTCTCCGCATAAACAAGTGCCAAATTTGCCCGCACTTTATCCTTAGCATGAGAAGATGTTATCCGCGGAATGGATCGGCGTGCATCTTCAAGCAATGTGAACGCTTGCCGATCATCACCTTGACGAAGCCGGTAACGTGCCATCGAAACTAATGCCAGCGCTTTTTCATCCATTCGTGATATGCTCTGCATTGTATTATATGCTAGGTGATGCGCACCATCTCCAGCAGCAGCCTGCGCAATCGACCGATAGGCTATGTCACGCTCATGATCCGACTCTATTCGTAGAGCAACATTGTGAGCACGAGTTGGCTCACCGTTGTGCGCAGTTGTAGCTGAGACATAGCGAAGTCCCCGATCCCGTAGAGCTTCCACAGGTATAGATGATAGATTCACCAGTGCTGCACTCAAATCCCCTACCTTAGCCTGCTCAACTGATACAATACCAATGGCATGTGATTTTTCTTTTTCGTCGCGTATACGTGAAACTACTAAATTACTATCGGAAAAGCGGCCCACTCGTGCCAGCTCGGAAGAAAGCTCCTTGAGTGTAGAATCTTCGATGTTTGTATTACCGATATTTCTCAGCATCTGGAGGCCTCCATTTAGATCTCCTGATCGGGCACGAATTCGAGCGAGCGAGGCTTTGGTGCTATCCATTATTCTATGATTTCGGATAAGTGCTGCTGAATGCTCCGCCCCAGAAAAATCTCTCAGTGCCGCAAGCTTCATTGCAATACGACGATACGCATCATCTTTTTTTCTTTTGTTCGTAATCATCACCACTGTCTGCATCGCTTTCGAGGCACCTTCGTAAGACGCCTCGCTTTCCGCAATCGCTACCAGCGCTATATCTCTTCCTATGGGGTTGACGATTCCTGAAACAAGATTTTTAGCAGTTTCCACATCACCGCTGCGAGCCGACCATGCTGAAACCTCAGCCATAACGAGCTCTCGCTCCCGATGGGTGACAATATTCTGCAACGCATGATGAGCGTCATCTGACAGCTTCATCACTAACATTGTCTTAATAACCTCCCTGATAGATGCCGACGAATAACTGGGATCATAAGGCTTGATTGCAAGCTTTTCGGCAACAAGCAACACCTCACGAGCATCCCGCTTATTCCCCCTAGAGTGATATTCCCGCGCCACAGCTAAAAGGTTTTTCCACGGCTCAGAGCTTTTCAAAGCCTCACTGTATGCCTCGTCCATGAGACGATGGTGTAAACCACTGTAGGCAATCCCCGAGGCGCTAACAGGAGCAGTATGGCGGGCAGCATTACTTGACCTCGTAATACCAACTCTATCATAATTTTTGGTTCGCCTAGCAGCGAATTGATTAGCTGGTTTACCATTGACGTCAACACTACGGCTGGCATCGGAAATATCAACTTTCAGTTCGCGCTGTGCGGCAGCAGATACACCAGGCTTAACAGAATTAAGCACTGAAGACTTCCCTGCTCCGTCAACTTGATTGTCTCGACGCAAAGCCCTAACATCACCGGAAATACATGCTTTTTCATCCTCATATGATGCTGTTATACCAGCCATTATGAATGCAATGAATAACAGCAA
This sequence comes from Akkermansiaceae bacterium, assembly GCA_018676385.1. GTDB lineage: Bacteria > Verrucomicrobiota > Verrucomicrobiia > Verrucomicrobiales > Akkermansiaceae > Oceaniferula. The sequence continues at coordinate 1,732 of JABHEX010000054.1, read as the reverse complement.
CAGCGGTCCCAAGAAAGAGCTTTTGCGCAAAAAACCATGTAGTGAGTGGCCCACACCTGTTAATACGATCGATTATAATGTTTTTTTCATATTTCCTAAATATAACTAACATAGCGGACAATACTTGCGCATCATCACTGAGCACGTTAAAGAGCGCATGTGAATGACACGCAAGTCCGCACCCGTTTTGCCCCCTCACCTACTGGATATCTTCATGTTGGAGGTGCTCGCACAGCCCTCTTCAACTGGCTGTTAGCACGAAAACTAAACGGCTCGTTTGTGCTGCGTGTTGAGGATACTGATGAATCGCGCAACACTGACGAAGCACGCCAAGCGATTTTTGACGGCATGCAATGGCTTGGGATCGATTGGGATGAAGGGCCAAACACAAACAACCACAATGACGGTGATCACGGCCCGTATTTTCAGAGCCAGAGAAATGATATCTATGATAAATGGTTTCAAAAGCTTGTTGAAAACGATCGTGTCTATGAAGACGATGGTGCATGGAGGTTCCGTTTTGAGCGCAAACCCATGACGGTGCATGACTTGGTCTGCGGTGATGTCACCATTGACTACCGTGATGAGTCGAACACACCAGATATGGTGGTGAAACGGTCCGATGGATCGTATGTTTTTCACTTCGTAAATGTGGTAGATGATATTGAGATGAAAATTAGTCACGTGATTAGAGGGGAAGATCACCTGATGAACACGCCCAAGCACCTACAGCTTTTTGAGGCCTTTGGCGTGATACCTCCTGCATATGGCCACATTCCCTTGATTCTAAATATGGATGGCACCAAAATGAGCAAACGTGATACGGGTGCCGCCTTGGGTGAATACTGCAAAAATGGCTATGTGGCACCGGCAGTTTTTAATTTCCTCGCACTACTTGGATGGTCTCCCAAAGATGAGACGGAGGTCATGAGCATCGATCAGATCGTTGACAGGTTCTCACTAGAAGGTGTGAATCGCTCGCCCGCAAAGTTTGATGTAGAGAAGTGCACTTGGATTAACCAGCAGCACCTAATGGCTATGAAACCAGATGCGTTTGCTGCCGCAGCTGCTCCTTACGTCGCAAATGCCAAACTGACAGGCGGTGACAACTACGCGAACATCGCAGCATCGGTTCAGGAAAAGGTAAAGTTGCTAACCGATATACCAAATGCCATTTCTTTCTATCTGAATCCCGATTTCCCCTATGATGAAAGTGCTCTCGCCAAAGTGAAAAAAAATGCTTTCGCTAAAGACTTACTAGGTAAACTGGCAGATTCTTTTGAAGTCTCAGATTCATGGGGCAATGCAAAGGAGCTCATCGGAATCACAGCACAAGCCAATGATACCAAACCAGGACAGCTGATGTTTCCGACACGCGTTGCATTGAGCGGACAAGCTGGTGGCCCAGACCTGGGTGCCATTCTTAAGATTCTTGGCAAAGATGAATGTGTACGTAGATTAAGGAGAGCCGTTTGCATTCTCTGAATGAATAACGTATAAATAAAGTCATGAAAAATGTTTATCAACTGGCTGATCTGGCGAATCGCAAAACACTAGACGCGGGCTCGGTGAAAGCTGCGAGGCTTGCCGTAATCGGGCACCCAGTTTCACATTCCGCATCACCACAAATGCATCAAGCAGCTCTTGATGACCAAGGGCTTGACCTTCGTTATATTCGTTTGGATGTAGCACCCGGAGAGGTTGCAGAAGCCATCAGCAGAATGCGCGATCT
>JABHEX010000053.1 GCA_018676385.1 Akkermansiaceae bacterium | reverse complement strand
GACCCTCTAGGAGTGCTTCCTTACCGATCGTGAATTTCATATGGGAATGGAGTGATTTTTAAGGGGATTTTACAATGCTTGAATCACGGAGATTAACACGTCCAAAATTCAAACTCATGATGCAAGGACTTTGGAGCAATCTGGCTTCAAGGCAAGAACTCTTTAACAAATCATGAGCATTTTTCAATGCCTGTTTGCATCCGGTATTGATGCCACATAAAAGTAGCTTCTAGTTTCCCTACAACAGCCCCTATTTACGATGAAGGGTCGTCGTTATCATTTCTATCGATTCTCTCACTTGTGGCTCAGACTCCATGCGCTGCTGCACCTTACGCACTGCATAGATCACTGTTCCATGATCACGTCCGCCAAATGCTTCACCGATCTCCATTAATGAGCACTGAGTCAACCTTCTACTCAGATACATGGCAACCTGGCGGGGAAAAGCAATATTGGAAGGCCTACGTCGACTTGTCATATCAGCCATACGCAGATCGTAGAATTCTGTAACTGTTTTCTGTATCGCATCGATATTAACGCGTTTCTTCCCTTCTTGCTGGAGGATATCTTTGAGTAAATACTCTGCACGCTCAACTGTGACCTGCTCAGTTCCAAGCGATGCGAATGTTGCAATTCGAACCAATGCACCTTCAAGCCTTCGAACGTTGCTCTGTATCCGCTCAGCGATCATTTCCAAAATATCAGAATGTAATGCAACATCCCACTCATCCATTTTACGGCGTATGATCGCCATGCGTGTCTCGATACCTGGAGGTTGCAGTTCGACTGTAAGACCACACTCAAATCGAGAAATGAGACGAGGCTCAATATTGGTAATTTCTGATGCTGGGCGGTCAGAGGTAAGAACAATTTGACTTTGTAAATCAAGAAGTTCGTTGAAGGTGTGAAAAAACTCTTCTTGCGAACGCTCTTTACCACCGAGAAACTGAACGTCATCAATCAACAGAATATCAGCTCGGCGGTATTTTTTGCGGAATCGTTCCAGTGAGCCTTTACGCACAGTATCAATGAATTCATTAATAAATTTTTCACATGTAAGATAAACAACACGCACACCAGGCTTGTTCAACATTAGCTTTTGACCAATGGCCTGCATCATGTGGGTTTTGCCAAGACCAGAGCCACCATGTATGAAGAGTGGATTATAAATTGCCTGTTCAGCATTTGCCACAGCAATGCAAGCGGCATGGGCAAACTCGTTATTTTGACCCACAACAAAACGATCGAAATTGAAAAGCGGGTTTAGCCCTGCTTTTTTAAGCTTCTTTCGCGTGGTATCAGCTCCATTATCAGAGGTAGTGAAAAAGTCATCTACATGCAGCCCAAAATCATCCTGTGCTGGAACTTTCTGCGATTGTTTATCATCGTTGCCGTTTGCCAGTGCATGACTGTCTTCGTCACTAGCGGCATTAGCCACCACTTGCCCACTCTTCTTTATGAGAGCTTCGTCAACAATGATTCGCATTTTGAGCGGCATATTTGAAACAGATGACAATGCAGTCTGCACCTCCGGCATGTAGTTGGCTTCAATCCACACTTGGTGAATATCACTAGGCACAACCAATGATGCCTCAGTCTCATTAACATCCGAAATAATAGCATCCTCAAACCAGCGACCGTAAGCATCATTGCTTACTAGCTTTTTTAGCTCGTGAGAAATAGCTTCCTGAAATTTTTCTCTAGTGGGTTCATGGGTATCATTGGCAGCTTCTGCAACGACAGAATTTGTATCATCTGACACGAGGGGTATTAAAGTCTCCTTCATTATTTGTTTAAAAATATATGTATTATAAATTGTATTATGGTGCCGCTTGCAACACGCAGCAAAATCCGCCCCCATAAAACTCATGTTTCACAATACGCGCAAAACATTTAAAATAGAAGGAAGTGGACTTACTGCTAATCCCCTATTCCACAATAGTTCCACAACAAAATTTTTAAAATTCTTGACCTGAGAATTAGTAAAGCGGGGTAAAATACTTCTGCTGAACTACACTTGTTAGATGTGAAAACACATTATTAAAGAGTCAAATAACCACTAAAAAATAAACCATGAGGTTATTCACTTTCACCAAAATACCGACGCACCATACCAATCAACAGCCCACAGAAAAAAGTCAGTAATGCATTTAAAGGGAAGAACCATTCCGATGCTAACTTGGGGCGTGAATTAACCAGCGATATAGCTAAATCCTCAAAGCCACAGGAGACCATGAGTAGCGGTAGCTCAGGTCTAAACCATGATACCAGCAGGATAGATAAAAAAGTACCACAAATCAATCCTATCGTATCTGAACGAAAGGGCAAAATCGCCGAGAGCAACACCCCAAGTAACGGGCCATAGGTGTAGGCAACCATTCCAAATGCTAATCCGATCAAATCACTATCTGGATTCTTTTCATATATTACCCATAGCAGCAATCCAGCCACTGTTAAAATGACTCCCCACAAGCACACAATGATGCGAGAAATACGAACCATTTCAGCACCCTTTCCCTGATCCTCTAATCGCTCCCTCCCATAATAAATCGACAAACTAGATTGACTCAGCGCAGCAAGGATTGAATCCAAACTGGATATTGCCGCTGCGAATGCTCCTGCAAGAATCAAACCACTCAAACCAACAGGAACCTCCATAGTTATCCACGAGGGGAAAACGTTGTTACTGCTTTTACTGAAAAGAGCCGCCAGCTGACCAGTCGGTTGATTCACCTGATAATATGCGAATAAACCAGCTCCCACTGATAGCATCAGAACTGTAACGATAAGCGAGATACTGCTCCAACACATTGCCTTACGAGCATCACTCACACTGCCGCAGCAAAACATGCGCTGAGTATTAAGTTGGTCTACTCCAAATGCAGTAAAATTCTGAAAAGGCATCGCAAGAAGCCCAACCCACAAGGTGTATCGCATAGCCGGATTTTCAAAAGGGGTCGTAAGATCAATCCAGCGAAGTTTATTTATCTCACTACCCTCAATTACAATTTGGTTTAACGCGGAAATTTGGCTCCAACCAAGAGAATAAAGTAAAATCCCAAGCGCCAGAAAACCACCAAAGATAAATAACCCAAACTGGATGACATCTGTCCAGATTACAGTCTGCATTCCACCCATGAATGTCCAGAGGACAGCAACGACACCTATTATGATGATGCACAACATTGGGTCCATCCCAGTCACCACCTGCAAGATTATTGCGGTTACAACCACACGTACACTTTGCCCAAGAATTGAACCCAGAGCGAACAGTCCAGTAACCAACCTGCGCACCCCTTCACCGAGCCGGTTTCCCATAAAATCATAAGGGCTGTAGATTTCCTTCTCATAATACAGCGGCACAAGCCACTGAGCAACCGCCAACCTGGCAATGATTGAGCCCATCCCCCATTGTAGGTATGTCCAATCTCCATTAGCTGCAAAGACCATTCCGGGAACACCTATGAAAGTAAGAGCGCTAATCTCCGTAGCAATCATGGAGCCGCTGACTGACCACCAAGGCAACTTCTTCCCCCCAAGAAAAAAATCTTTGATGTTTGCTTGCTTACCAGAGAGACGATGTCCCAGCACCGTCGTGAAAATCATGTAGCCAACCACAACAGCCCAATCCCATAGGGTGAAAAACTCATGCACTTCCTTCTCCATTGATGAAAAGACTATCAGCCAGTAGTCCTCAATCAATGCACAAACTCAAAACTTCCAACTATTTGCAAAAGAGTCTTGTCGTTTACGGCACTTCGATCATAACTAAATTCCAGATTTGGTTGACGACACAACATCCGTAAAAAACCACACTCTGGGCGTCATCCCAGCTCGATGGGCGTCTTCTCGTTTCCCGGGCAAACCGTTACATCTGATCAACCATAAACCCCTCGTTCAACACGTATGGGAACGTTGCCAGCAGTGCACAAAATTGGATCAACTTGTTATCGCCACAGACGACCAACGTATCTACGACAGTGCGCAATCTTTCGGCGCAGATGTTGTTATGACCGCTAGCAGCCACCCCACAGGCACCGACCGAATAGCCGAGGCTGCTAATCTGTTTCCCGATACCACTCATGTGATTAATATTCAGGGCGATGAACCATTGATTGATCCAGATTTAATTGACCAACTCGTTATAGCTCTTCATGACGATGAAGATATTGCAATGGCAACCGCTGCCAACCCAATTGACGATGAAGCACTGTTGATCGATCCAAATGTTGTAAAATGTGTGCTAGCCCTCAATGGTGATGCCCTCTACTTTTCACGAAGCCCCCTGCCCTTTCGTCGATGTGAAAATAGCGCGCTTCAGCTTTATCGACACAAAGGCATTTACGCTTACCGACGTGACTTTTTAGAAAAATTCATCGCCTGGGCACCGTCACCACTTGAACAAGCAGAATCGCTTGAGCAACTCCGTGCACTCGAAAACAATGCCCGTATCAGAGTAATCATAACCGACGATGAATCTCCCGGTGTTGACACCCCCGAACAAGCACGCCAAATCGAAAATTTGCTTCGATAATTCATTATTAAATATTCTAAATAAAATATTCAAATGCCTCAGCCAACCAAATATATATTCGTTACAGGGGGCGTCGTTTCCTCGCTAGGAAAAGGCCTCGCAGCCGCATCTCTGGGAACCCTTCTGGAACACCGAGGCCTATCTGTAATACTACAGAAGTTCGATCCTTACTTGAATGTCGATCCAGGCACAATGTCCCCATTTCAGCACGGCGAGGTCTATGTACTCGATGACGGAGCAGAAACTGACCTCGACTTAGGCCACTACGAACGATTTACCAACTGCACACTCACTAGCTTTAACAATCTTACATCTGGCCAAGTCTTCGAAAATGTCATCCGCAAGGAGCGCAAAGGAGAATATCTAGGAAAAACCGTGCAGTTTATCCCACATTGCACTGATGAAATTAAAGCCCGAATCAATGACGTCGCCTTACGATCCGATGCCGATGTTATTATCACAGAAATTGGCGGCACCGTCGGTGACATCGAAGGGCACCTATTCCTTGAGGCACTGCGGCAATTCTCACTCGACGTCGGTCGTGACAACGTCTGCTTCATCCACGTCACCTTGCTGCCGCGCATTAGAGCCGCAGGCGAAATCAAGACCAAACCGACCCAGCAATCAGTCGCCAAGCTACGCGAAATCGGAATCCAACCAGATAT
>JABHEX010000052.1 GCA_018676385.1 Akkermansiaceae bacterium | reverse complement strand
TGCCGATGCCATTTAGTCAGCAAACAAGTGATTTGCTTCTCAAGAAAACGCCTTTCCATCTTTAGTAACACGCAGCTCAGATTAGTATTATCCACTGCTTCCCCCAGTCGAGCTGACGATTAAATGTTTGCCGCTCTGCCACCACATTACTCTAATATCAGGCTATATCCATCAATATCCGCCTTTTTTTACTTACGCTTGCTGACTTAAGGAGACTACGGAATTGGTTTTTGACGCCAGGCTTGTGATGCAGCGCGATTCTCTGATCCGACTTCACAAAGTAGTTTAGACGCGAGCCCACAGGCTGCGCCGACCTGACTCCAAAGGCGCGCCATAGTCCAACGGCACTCAGTCAAAAGAGGCCCAGTTATCACTTAACCGGTGCAACCCCCCTTGCCACATCCCTGAGTACTGACTTACTTTGGTGTCAATGCCGACAACTTTTGAGGGTTTTCATGGCGCGACTCACGATCGGACTTTTTGCGTTCCTACTTCTTTTAGTCGCAGTACTGCCTATTTTTGGCTTGAATTTGGTGCTCTTTATGAACCCTAGACTCGAGCCCTTTGAGGCCCACTCTGCAACCCTTTACCTTTTCGTAAACCGCTCAGCGGCCTTTGCGTCTATAGCCTTCTTCGCCCTTAACTACCTGCGCCACAAGCGCCCACTGTCTTCCGTCTCCCCGCTGCTGGTTTTTTCTAATTCATGTCTCATCTTTGGCCCTATTTACATCGTACTCGCACCCGAATTCTCCTGGGGGCAACTTGCACCGCTACCCCTCCTCGTTGGGCTGAGCTTGTTTTTCTTCCGGCAGAATCAAAATGAATCAAAAAAAATATTCGTTGATCATTGGTGACCGAGCTTAACGGCCGTTTGAAGCGTAGTTAGGCGTCTTCAGCGTACGAAAATATCTGCTCAATCGGCATTGCAAACAACGCCGCGACTTTAAACGCGAGGGGTAGACTAGGATCGTATTTCCCTTTTTCAATCGCGTTAACTGTCTGTCGGGTGACATCCAGTGCACTAGCCAAGTCAGCCTGGGTCCAATTTCGCTCTGCTCTCAACACCTTCAGCTTGTTTTTCATTCACTCGTGCGCCTCATCCACAGCACAATGACCGCCACGATGTAGGTAATACCCGTGACAAAAAGAATATTGGTAGGCCGGGTATCCGCTAAAACGCCTGCGGGTTCCAGATTTCCATACGTCACCGTCACTATAGCGGTGACACCCAAAGTAATGGCCATTGCTTCAAGGTGAGTTTGTTTTTGCAACTCATCCATACTCATCAGGTGTCTATACTGTGCCACGAGCATGATCGCTCCTGTGATGAGGTTAAGGACGATTGCGATCAAGGTCACTGATGGATCAAATTCCCACCATAGTTTTGGTCCAAATGCTAAGACGGCTGTGGTTGCTACCCAGCCCATCGTGCCTAGAAACAACCTGACGGACGACTGATTAATCCTCGTATTAAGATCTGTGCTGCCATTTTCATTGCGACTCAAAGTTAAGCTCCTATTACATAAAGTAAAGTATCCTTTACATCCTATGCCCCATTTAAATAAAAGTAAAGGTTCCTTTACATCTTGGTCAGTTAACTGATGGTATTTGTCTGTTCTCGGATTTAGCCATAGGCAGACCATAATGGCTCGGACGCAAACACGTCCCAGTTGAAGACGCGCCTACCGCTCCTCAAAATTCAACTCTGAGTCAGCGTAAACTCAGGACAGTAATGTTTGCGTAGACGACCAAAACACCTTGATCACCAAAGTGCCATAACCCTATTCTACTCTCACAAATCTCGCTCAATTGAACGCTCGGGGTTGATACCACCACCCAGCGAGTGTGTAAGGAACACAGTGACATGTCGCTTATTATTCCTGCTATTAAGTACGCAGACTGCAACGCTGCTATCGACTGGCTTTGCAGCGTGTTTGGCTTCGAAATACATTTTCGTGTTGAGGGACCCGGTGATACGGTGGCCCACGCACAACTAAGGCTCGACGAACATATGATTATGGTTGGCTCGACTGACAGGTCTGATTTCGGTGTCCTCAACGTCCCACCAGCTCAGGTGGGTGGCAAGGTGACAACCAGCCTCTACGTCTGTGATGAAGACGTGGACACACGCTTCTCCTTTGCTGTTTCGGCTGGCGCTGAGATCGCCATAGCGCTCAGAGAGGAAGACCATGGTGGCAAGAGCTTTTCCTGTCGAGATTTAGAAGGCCATCTTTGGACGTTTGGGAGTTACAACCCATGGTGCCCATGAACACTCAGAGACCGGGGGTGACTCGACGCTTCGGGTAACCGTCGTGGCAGGTGTAAACCCCTTGGCCCTGATCAATGGCGATGCTTAGGCCAACCCAAAGTCTTCTTAATTTATAACGCGGACGCAGAGGAGCGCTCTGACAGGTTTCGGAAAGAGGGTTAATCATAAAATCAACCGACGTAGCGCTGCGGACAGTGTGTTGATTATCGCAACAAAAAGAAGGGGCGTTTAACGCCCCTTCTAAATCACAGCCATCTCAATGGCGCCGTTTACAGCCGAAGTGCCCAACCGTAACGCTCATACAGCGCAACTGAACAGTAGACCCATCGTGTGCTTAATAACGACGCTACTTGGGTCTGGATTCGGGCTGATACTTATAATATCCCGCCACCGGAATCATCAGGTGAGCATAGGGCGTTTCGGGAAACATAACGTAAGGCGCACCCGTCGTGAAGTCAGTGGGATAGTTAGCCAAGCTAGTGGGGTCTTTGGGCATTAACATGAGGTGGGGGCCAGACTCGATCCACTCTCCCGCCACGGCATCGGCTTTGTTAAGAACCCCAGCTTTAGTGTTGTCTTCACCCATGTCGCCATGCAACATCCACATGAACGTATCTCGCTCCATTACTGGGGCTGTTCCAGCCATGTAGCCCATCATCCACTTCATTCCCTCGCCGTCGTGGCACGCCGGCATGGCTTCGTGGGCAGAGCGCCAGCCGCCGCTGGGCACCGGTCTTGGATTTGCTGATTGGCAGATCCAACCATTGGTTCCCTCGCGCAAAATTGCTCCGTCGATACCGATGACTGTTGCAAAATTCCCCAAAAAATCCGGCGCGGCAGAGCTGTAGGCTTTGATTTGCCAAGCCGCAGACGTATGGTCAACAGCACTTTCGCCCTCTTTGTGGTGCCCGGCCAAAGCAGCACACGACATAAACAACGCACATATTCCTGCTAGATACTTCATAACTCATCTCCTCGCTTCAGTGTTATTTTTGTATTCTGCTTCACTTTACATTTTTCTTTATGACAGTTTGATGTCCGCAAAGTAGGACGCTACGAGTGTTGCGTTGTTGAAGTGGTTCAGACGCGAGTCTTCCTTGAAACCGCGGCAGCGTTACTTGATGCGCCTGAGCGAACTGTTAGCGAAGCGAGAAAAACGGGGCCGTGACTGCTGCCGCCTCACTGGTGTTGGTTCTGCGTATGACGCAGCTCAGTAAAGCCCGCTGACTGGCTTTGCAATCATCAGCCAAGTTGCTGCTAACAGTGGAAGGGTGCTGATCAGCCCCCAGATTAACCACTGGCGTGACAGCTTTCGGTACTCATCGCCAACATCGTTTCCAGTAAAACTCCGTGCCAGACGTGCTTGTCGAACTTGTATTGGTACAAGTAAAAGAAGCCAGATTAGACCCGCCACAATGAACAACAGTTGGCTCGCAAGCAACCAGTGTAGCGTCAGCGGCCAGTCTGCGAAAAAGACCATAAAATAGCCTCCCCCCATTAGCAGCACGACGCCCCAAACGGTCATGGACCAATCCGTATAGGTCACTAGCTTTTGGGCAAAGCTAAGCACTTCAGGTTGTTGAGTGCGGTCTGCAAAGTATTTCCAGATTGCGGTAACCGTAATGTTACCCATGAGCATGACCACACCCGTTATGTGCAGAAATTTTGCGATTTCGTATGACACAGCGCAGATGCCCTATCTAAGACGGTGCAAGTGTAGCGTTTTTACAGTGGTTCAGCGCCAGTCTTCGTTAAAGCCCCGTCAACGTTACTTGATACGCGAGAGCGAATCCTCAGCAAAACAAGAAAAACAGCGCCGTGACTGCTGTCGTCTAACTACTGTTGGTTCTGGGTAGCTGCATTAGAGGTTGATTTGGATTTTGTCACGCTCATAAGAAAGACACATATCCGCCCTTTACTACCTGCCAAATACCCGACTTCAAACGCGTTAGATGGATCTGAAAAGTCGCCGTGAACCATTAAAATACAGAAGCTTTACACAGAATTTAAAAAAAATTACGCGGCTATGCGGCTTAGAAGAAATGGCGGAGCGGACGGGACTCGAACCCGCGACCCCCGGCGTGACAGGCCGGTATTCTAACCAACTGAACTACATAGGTTTTTTCTCAGACCCTAAAGTCTGCACCAGCGGTGATAGTACCAGATCCACCTAAATTACACAGACTTTCTACACAGACTTTTGGTGTAGCAACTATCCAAAATTCTGCCAGAAAACACCCCCCCGGGGAGCCAAAACCTTTGTCACTGTCACAGTAGTTCCCCACCAGACACATCAGAAGCCAATTTGAAAAAAGGAGATCTGGAGAAACAGTGGCGTGTGACGGCTGTTGATTTTGGTGAGACGTCCGTCGGCATTCTTGAAAAGACGGAACTTGATATCAAAAATCCGACTTTTTGGATAATCCGTGGCCTTAAGCTTTGTGGGGGCATCATCTGTAGTGGCGACCTTCGTCGCAGAGTATGCAAATGTAGGTTGCATGGGCGATACAACACTGCGATGGTGGCATATGTCTTTCGTGAGGCGTGTAAATGAGCTATAGAATTTCTGAAGTAATTGTATATCTTTTTTTGGCTCTTGCTGTAAGTCATACAGTTCTCCTCCACGAGCTGGGCGGCCCCGTCTTAAACACTCCTGATGCTATTTTCCTGTCGCAGACGCTCATGGACTACCGCAGCATCTTGATGATCGGACTTGGCAGCCTCTATGTGTTTTTGAAAATCACCGGCAGAGATGTCTCTCCCATGCTGGTAATTGGCGCCACCCTTGCTTGGCTGACATTTTTGGAGGACACCCTTGCGCTGGATAATGTGTTATTCGTCCCAGAGCTAATCACCGGCAAGGTAACTCAATTTACTCGTCCCTTCTTTCTCGTGGCAATTACGTACATGGCTGTCGAATCGCGCAGGGTCGATTTCGATGGTTAAAAACAGTGACGAGAACGCCAAAATACTAACGGACGATGAGCTTGAGGCACTTTTAAAAAGAAGCCCTGCTCTAAAGCTTAGTACATACGGAGAAGCTTTAGCCTTTAAAACCAAACCTTTTAAACGCTATCTGATTGTTATCTCTGCTCTTGCCGTAGCGTATGTAGGTGCCTTTTTGGTCGGTGTTCTAGACCCTTATCTCGCGTATGGGTGGAGTAATATGCGTGAACACCAAGAGCTGCAGCAGTTAAGATTTATTGCGGGATTTATTATGCTGGTTTTACTCCATGTTTGGCTGTTATTAGGCCAGCGACTCGAGACCATGATGATGACTTTTACCGCGATGCTCACATATTTCCAATTTTCGGGTACCGCAAATTTGTTGGCCTTAGATGACGCGATCAGTAATCCGGGATTTATGGCGGCCTATGTATTACTGCAGTCCACATTCATATTGTTGTTACTCTTATTAATTCGAGAGGAACGGCGATCCTTAGGGTCCAATTGAGGTTCCTACGCCAGGTTTAGTGCGGATCACAGCAAGTAAACAATCCACTTATAAAAAAATGAATGAGGTCTGAGCCACACTTCACCTTTTATAACTTTGTTAATCTCCTCTCCAGCTGCTGTTCCTGAGCCTCTGTCGTGCGTTCACCATAAGTATTGCGATGTGCCTTCATGTATTCAAGCTTCACTAGTTCCCCGCCAGACACATCAGAAGCCAATTTGAAAAAAGTAGGGCTTTAGAAACAGGGCCGTGATTTCTGTTGGCTGAATGCTGGTGGTTCTGGGTAGACGCATCAGAAGGTAATTTGAAAGATAGTGGATCGCTAGTAACTGTAAGTTAAGGCCACTATTTCCATTCAACGAGTGCTTCGATACCAATTAAGTACATTTATTAGGGTCGCGCCTCCGGCTAACCAGCACCAATTTTTTATCGAGTTAAGAAGCAGTGGTTTGAAATCGTATAACCAACCGGGGTAATGATGTACGTAGCAGTCGCCCCATAAAGACATACAATCCAGATGCGCATGAATCATACCGACACCTAATATAGCTATGAAGCAGTAGATTTGAGCGAAGCACCAATAAACGAAAGGGATCTTTGGTTTGTTTTCGCCTCGCAGCCAATACGACAGCCATAGCAATACCAGCACCCCAAAGGAAGCGATCATGTACAAGGTCAGTAAGCTCATAGGTGGCGTAATTTGCAGCTGACAACATTTGGATTTTGCGTAACAACCTATCAAAACTCGCAATGAAGCTCAAAACTCTACCAACAGGGCCGTGATTGCTGTCGTGTGATTGCTGTTGGTTCTGGGGGAGTGATTCAGAGAATTATTTCGTCACGGTTCTAGTCGATGCCTTCGATACAACTTAATAGACCCGTATAGAAACCATGACACAACAAGACCCCACC
>JABHEX010000051.1 GCA_018676385.1 Akkermansiaceae bacterium | reverse complement strand
GGGTGAATTTGAGTGTAACATGGGTTAGCAAAGTAGGCGCCACGTTTATGTGCCTTAAGAGCAGCAGTTACGTTGCATCCCATCGCATTAGTGGAGAGGTAGAAAACATTACCATATCCGCCACTGGCAAGAATTACTGCGTCGGCAGCGTGGGAGGAGATTTCACCAGTCACAAGATTGCGAACAACGATACCTTTGGCGTGACCGTTGACTTTGACTACATCCATTAATTCTGTGCGGGTGTGCATTGTTACACCACCTTTTGCGATCTCTTTTTCAAGTGCTTGGTAGCAACCAATGAGAAGCTGTTGACCAGTCTGACCGCGGGCATAGAATGTGCGGGATACTTGGGCACCGCCGAAGGATCGGTTGTCTAACAATCCTCCGTATTCGCGGGCAAAGGGTACGCCTTGCGCAGTGCATTGGTCGATAATATTACTAGAGACCTCAGCTAAACGATAGACGTTTGCCTCGCGAGCGCGGAAGTCGCCACCTTTGACGGTATCGTAAAACAGGCGATACACGGAGTCGCCATCATTTTGGTAATTTTTTGCAGCGTTAATGCCTCCCTGTGCTGCGATAGAGTGTGCTCTTCGTGGGCTGTCCTGATAGCAGAAACATTGCACGTTGTAGCCCATTTCAGAGAGTGAGGCGGCGGCAGCTCCACCAGCTAGTCCTGAACCCACTACAATGATGTTGTACTTTCGCTTGTTAGCCGGGTTGATGAGCTTGGAATCCATTTTGTGTTTGGTCCACTTCTGATCGATCGGGCCTTCTGGTATTTTGCTGTCTAAGGGCATATTAGGAAAATGGGTTTAGTTTGGTTTTATGAAAAAGTGCTAATGGTTAGTCGGACATTTGTGGTAGATGATCCATATTCATATTTGTGATGTCCTTGCCGATTAGCGACTCTGGGAGCTTGGAGTAGCCTTTGGATTTTAGTGCTTTGATCACATCTCTGGTATCTTCCATTTCTTCTTTACCGAGACCCAAGAAGCAAACCGCAATGGGAATAGAAACAAACCCCAAGAAAATTACCACTGAGTAGCTTTGGGATAGGCGTTTTATACTACCTGCAGTTTTTTTGGTACGAAGCCCGAGTGTTTGGAAGATCGACGCCACTCCATGAGATAAATGGGAGCACAACAGGGCCATGGATACGACGTAAAATGCCACCACATAACCATTCTGGAATCCAGCTACAGTCATAGCCCAGTTTTGGTTGTAGTCGGCAAGCAATTTTAAATCAGCATCTGTACGCACGGTGTAGTGCAGAATGTGGAAGACAATGAAAACGAGCACTGTCAGCCCACTGTAGGCCATGATACGTGAGGACTTTGATGCCACCATACTGGCATCTTTCTGATAACGGCTCGATCGTGCAGCGCGGTTAGCACGTGTCAGTTGAATTGTGGCTATAACATGAAGTATCAGAGCAAATAGCGACAGTATGCGAAAAAGCCATATACCCCATCCATGGAGCATGGTATGCAGAAAGTGTGCGTAGTGGTTAAAAGCCTCAGAGCTTTGAAAAATCAGAAGGTTGCCTGTGAGGTGTCCTGCGAGGAACAAAACGAGGTATGCTCCGGTCAGAGCAACGACAATTTTTTTTCCGATCGAGGAGTGCCAGAACCGGCAAATGGAGCATGTGGATTGACTCATAAAAATGGTAGTGCGATTGCTTCTAGGTCAATTAAAGACAAGGATCGAAAAAATCAAGTAACAAGAATTAAGAATGATCATAGATTTGAATTTTGATGGCGTATTATCGCTGTTTATGAGGTTAAATAAAAAGAGCTCGCCGGCAGCGCCAACGAGCCCTTACTGATTAAGTTTTAAATTGAGTGTCAGGACACAAAGATCTCGTCGTTTTTAAAGAAACGCTTGAGCTCGGCAGTGGCTGCCTCGGGGCTATCGGATGCATGGCATACGTTTGTCATCATATCGGTGCCGTAGTCTCCTCGGATCGTCCCTTTATCTGCCTCCTTCGAGTTGGTAGGGCCCAGTAGGGAACGAACGCGGCTGATCACATCCTCGCCTTCAAGAGCAAGTGCTATGACAGGAGAACTACTCATGAAAGCCGCTATTTGAGGGAAAAAAGGTTCATTAGCAACGTGTGAGTAGTGCTCGGTAAGAATGGAGTCATCTAATTGCATCATTTTGATGCCGCGGATATTGAAGCCCTCAGCTTCATAACGCGAGAGCACGCTGCCGACAATGTTGCCCTCGACAGCATCGGGCTTAAATAGGATCAGTGAAGTTTCGATAGCCATGAGGGTGCGTGTAGCGGGGAACCCCCATGTTGGCAACTGCGAAAAAAATAGGAAATGGCAGAGGATGTTTGGGGGGATTAGCTCCCGAAGACTTGGGGCGCAGCTGAAATAATTGGTGGTGTTGTATGAGGCATATTTAGTCTTTTGCTATGGCGCTGTTATTTTTACTCCTCAGGTTCATAGATGACTCGGTGGGCGAGGTAATACTCTTTGAGTGCCAAAAGCACGGCATCGGCGTATTCGCGGTAAATAGATTTTTTATCTACACCGTTGATAGGTTTTACGTCTGAGTAGTCGCCAAGCTGAAAACGCTCGTGAACTTCTTTGTTATTCATAACGTATGGCTCGAGGAAGATGACTGGGCATTGGTAGATACGGTTTGCTAGTAGGTTACGAGCCCAAACGCCTTTGGCAGGCCCTTCCATTTTTTTGGCGCGGGCAGATATTGGGCTGTAATCATAGTGCGGCAGTTTGGTTGTCATTCGCAGTGCTTGTGCAAAATACATGCCGAGGTTCTTTTCCTCGTCGTGTGTACGCTGAAGAATTTTGACTAACATCTCAAAGCGCTCGTCATCGTGTCCTATTTCACTGCTTGTGAGTGCCCCGTGTAATAGGACATGGTAGTGATTTTTGTCGATCAGCGTGGGGTTTGATGGGTCGTTCCATGCCTCGGCATTGTAATGTAGACAGATTACGAGATCTGGTTTGAACGCCAGGTTTACGCGTCGTGCACGAGCACGAATTTCACCGGTTCGATAGAAAAAGCGGTTTTGAATGCGCTTGATTGAGTTATCATCTATTTTACCGAGCGATTTAGCTTTAGCAGTGGCTTCCTTGAGGTAGTCATCTGGTCGTTTCGAATTAACTGGTTGGTTGATCCCTCGGATTAGGTAGACACGTGCCCCGAGCTTAATTAGCTCTTGTTTGATGATTTTAGCTGTAGTCAACGTCATGTTACCTTCCATGAGTGGTTTATTATCTCCAATCTGAAACCAACGTTCTTCGATTTTAGCGAAATCACCGCCTATATGGCCTGGATCGATGGCAATGTGAAGACCAGCCAGTGGCTTTTCTCTGGTGCCGGGAATGAGATCGCCTGCGCTTGACCAATTCCTCTGCGGCGAGATCTCGCTTAATGTATCTGCGAAATTGAGTCGATAGGTGGCGTCATCGACTCGGGTGTCAGTACGGATAATTGCGTGATCTGTATTGATCTTGATGTAGCGTTTCCAAGTGTCATCGATGGTGTAAACCTCGGTAAGTAATCGAAGAAAGTCATCGCGCGTGATTGTATCTTGCCAGACATCAAGCAGTGACCAATCAGGTCGAGAGCCCAAGTCTGCTAAGCTAGTGTCATGATCGTTAAGATCTGGATTCACTTTGATGTCATCGTTTAGTCTGTCTACGGTGTCTTCACTCCGTGCGACATGCATCGGTTGTTTCATATATTTCTCGTAGCCTATGTATGCGAGTGCGGCCAAGAGAAGCAATACAAGGCACAAAATTAGCGGGCTGTATCCTGATGATGTGCGAGATGGTGGTTGTGAGGCTGGGCGGTTAATGAATTCGGCCATAATTATTGTGTGGTGATAGATGATGTATAAAACTTGAATATTGAGTATGCTGGCTTTTTGTGCCTAGGATGACTGCGTGATAAGAATTTTGTTTTTAGGAGATATCGTAGGTGAGCCGGGGCGCAAAGCGGTGATAGGACGTTTACCTAATTTGAAACGGGAACGCGAGATTGATTTTGTAATTGCGAATGGAGAAAATTCCGCTGCAGGGCGGGGGATTACACCAAGAATAGCAATTGACTTATTGCGGTCTGGTATTGCGGTCATTACATCGGGTGATCATATTTGGGATCAAAAAGAAATTATCGACTATATGCCAACCGAACCCAGAATGCTTAGGCCATTAAATTATGAGGCAGGAACTCCGGGAAATGGGAGTGTGGTATTAGAGACAGACAAGGGCAAGGTTGCGGTGATTAATGCTCAAGGGCGTACATTTATGAATCCACCACTGGAAAACCCCTTTACCCGAATCGATGAAGAGGTGAGAAGACTTGTTGACGAGCAACAGGTTAAAGTTATTTTTGTTGATTTTCATGCTGAAACAACAAGTGAGTCGATCGCCATGGGATATCATCTTGATGGCAAGGTATCTGCCGTTGTTGGGACCCATACTCATGTGCAAACGGCCGACGATAGGATTTTAGAAAACGGCACGGCTCATTTGACCGATGCTGGAATGTGCGGCCCTGAACGCTCAGTTCTTGGTCGGAATGTGGAATCCGTGGTGTGGCGATTTAAAACTGGAATGCCGACACGGTTTCCAGTTGCTAAGGGACAAGTTAGGCTTTGTGGTATGGTTGTGGATATTGATGAGGAAACCGGCAAAGCTATTGCAGTGGAGCGCTATAACGAGTTGATCCCCCTTGGTAGCTAGATTTCTGTGGGTTTTGACTGGTCAAGCCTTCGCCGCCGGCTAATTTTTTCTTCATGCCAATCGACGTATCACTATTAGCAGACATTTGCGAAGCTCCCGGAGCACCCGGCTTTGAAATCGAAATCCGCAAACTCGTCCTTAAAGAACTCAATGGGCTAGCTGACGATGTGCGGACCGATAACATGGGCAACGTGATTGCCTTGAAAAAAGGAAAATCCTCCAAGAAGAAGTCGATGGCGGCGGCGCATATGGACGAGATTGGATTCATTGTAACACATATCGATGATGACGGTTTTGTCCGCTTCAATCCACTCGGTGGGTTTGATCCAAAGACACTCACATCCCAGCGTGTGATCATTCACGGGAAAAAGGATATTATCGGAGTGATGGGCTGCAAGCCGATTCATATCATGACACCGGAAGAGCGAGGTAAGAACCTGAAACTGGGAGACTATTTTATCGACCTCGGCATGACCAAGGCGCAGGTGAAAAAAATCGTCAAAATTGGCGACCCTATTACCCGTCGTAGTGAGCTTCTTGAGCTTGGGAATTGTGTCAATGTCAAGTCGCTCGATAATCGGGTGTCGGTTTTTGTTTTGTTGGAGGCGCTGCGTGCTATCAAAAAAAGCCGCCGTAAGCCTGCTTATGATTTTTATGCCGTTTTCACGGTGCAGGAGGAAGTCGGGCTTCGGGGTGCCAACGTGAGCGCGCTGGAAATCCAGCCTGATTTTGGATTCGGTCTCGACACAACCATTGCTTTTGACACACCTGGAGCAGAACCGCAGGAGCGTTGCACAAGCCTTGGGAAGGGCGCTGGCATCAAAATCATGGATAGCTCCGCGATTTGTGATTATCGAATGGTGGCTTACATGAAAAAGACGGCGGACGCCAAAAAGATTAAGTGGCAGCCGGAAATCCTAGCAGCCGGCGGCACTGATACAGCCAGCCTCCAGCGAATGAATCCCGGTGGGTCCATCGCCGGTGCCATTTCGATACCGACTAGACATATTCATCAAAGTATAGAGATGTCTGACAAGACTGACATCGAAGCGTGCATCAAGCTATTGGCTGCCTGTGTGTGTGGCTTAGATAAGGGTGACTGGGAATTTTAGTGGATTCTAAATTCATCAATTACTTCACCGCCAATTAAGTGTTCATCGATGATTCTTTCAAGCACGTAAGGTGTGCATGAGTGGTACCATACAGCCTCCGGGTAAACAACGGCGATGGGGCCTTGGGTGCAGACTCGTAAACAGTTAGCCTTGGTGCGAAACACCTTTCCTACCGGGTTTAGATTTAACTCGCTGAGTCGACCTTTCAGGTAATTCCAGGAAACAATACTGTCTTCCCGTTTGCAGCACTTGTCTTTACCTTGATCGCAACAGAGAAAAATATGTCTCTCAATATTTTCAGGAATGCCTAAGGCGTGAGCGATATTCGTGGTTTGGTTGCTCATCGTTTTACTTGGGTGTTCGCACGGGGGTTATCTTTTTATTAACAAACCTAATGGCTAGAAAACTTTGCCCCTTTTCAATGCCTGGTCCGATCATGATCGACTGTTTGCTGTTCTTATGCCAGAGATGCGTCATCAAGACCACATGCCCTTTGAAATCGTTTTTATTGGGATAGTTGGCACTTTGAATAGGTTGGCTGTAGACTTGAGTGAAAAGTTTTTTTGCCTCCATCCATGCCTGCCTGATAGTGGATTCGTATTCGGTTTCACTCACTTGATTAGATTTCAAGGTAATCTCTGCGAGTCCTGCCTCATTCCAGTCAAAATAAAGATGATATGTTAGGCCTGCAAGTTTTGCATTACATCTAAATACGCCATTTAGTCCAGTTCTGCCCAGGAACGTGCTGCCCACCGTTTGGGTTACAAGGCCGCTTGCCTTTAGCTTTTTTGTAACAGTATCTCGATTGTCACCAAACTCCAGAGTGTCATATACCCCAGCCGTGCATATGTTCAGAAAAAAGGGGGCAAGGAAAGAGCAGAAGCGAATCATTTGTTAATCAGAGTATTTAATATATAAACTATGAAAGAGTGATTTTATTAGAATATTTTTTTTCGCAGGTTGTCTGTGACCATTTTTGGGTTTGCTTTACCTCGGGATTCTTTCATGACTTGTCCTGTAAGGAAGTTTAGCAATTTTTCGTTACCGTTACGAATCTCGCTAACTTTATCGGGATTGGTTGAGATCACCTCATTGATAATTTCTTCGATAGTGTCGTTATCGGCGGGCTCGAAGCCCATTTCTTTTGCGATGTTAGCTGCTTTGCTGTTTGGTTTTTCCCACAGAATGTTGAACACTTCACGAGCTTGGTTATTCGATAATGTGCCTGACTCGACGAGCTGTACGAGATCAAGAATAGCGCTTGGTGCCAGGGGGCAATCGCTAATGGTTGTGTTAGTTTCATTCTGTTTGGCAAGTAAACTATTAGTGATCCAGTTAGCTACTTTTTTCCCGAG
>JABHEX010000050.1 GCA_018676385.1 Akkermansiaceae bacterium | reverse complement strand
TGTTGCTACATCTTCATCTGACCAATCGGGTAATGACGGCGTACAGCAAGTTATCGATCCAAATGTTTCGGACACGATAAAACCTCCAGTCTCTGCAGAGGATAGGGCAGCAAAACTAGGATTTGCTAAGCACTTACCTAAAACCATCGTCAAGTATGACGGGATTTTTAAAGGTAAAGAAGCATTTCAGCAGTTTCTCAAATCACCCATTGGCACGTTTGCGCTGCAGCGTATTGCTGACGAAGGAATCTCACTCGAAGATCTCATGAAGAGTGACGATGCCGCTGGCCAGATTGCGCAATACAGTGAGGAATACTTCACCGCCTATGGTCCCGGAACCAGTAAGAGTTTTGAGTTGGCTGTAAATTTGCTGAATCGGTTGGCCTACTATGGTGGTCGCACTGGAATTCACATGGCAGACGGATTTGTGCGTGAGGGCGATGCTTACAAGCCAGACGAGCCAGATCAATTTATTAAAGGTCCTCTCAAGGGGGCTTCCAAGGAAGTCGTTAAAATGTTCCAGAGCTCCAATATGCCTGCAGTCTACCAAGGATGCAAGGTGAGTGACGCTGATACACGTGAATTGGTGGTTGAGAAGATGGAGCAAATGACATCATTGTTTGGTATGTTGGAGGAAGCCTCTGAGCCAATTACGATCAAACGAGGTGGCAACGAGTTTAGTGGTTTCAAGGTCAGTGGAGCCAAAATGGCTGAACAAATCGACGAGGATTATACTAAGGAAATGCAGGAAATCTTCGGAATTGAGGAAACTAATGCTTTCATAGATGCACTTGCAAAAAAATCTATTGTTTGCGTCACCGGCACCATCGATGATTACGTGATTTTTTTCCTTGGTAAATCCGAAGAGGACTTCGTGTTTGCTGAAAACATTAGCGATTCCATGTGCGCAAAAGAAGAAATCGCTTTCCTCGATAAGTATCTGGATAAGAATATCATCAGTCTGGGTTATAGTGATTCCAAAGTGATTAACACGACAGGTAACTATGAGGCTGTCGGATTCCGTATATTGAACTCATTCACAAAAGGGCTGAGTGATGGACTTGGCGATGCTGGTTCGCTTGGCGACACCCAAGACATCGAGGCACTACTAGGAAGTATTACTGATCAGGGAGAGAAGCTTGTAGGAATGTTTAATGCGGCCGACCTCGGTTATGTGGCATACATCGAAGACGGGCTGAAAGCCGAGGGTTTCGGTGGAGGTAATATGCCTTCGATTGACTTTAATCAATCTCACACACTTGCTTCACTTGGAGATGGCGATAATACGCTGTTGTTCGCAAACTGGACGAGTAATGAGGCATATAATGAGAAGCTGATGGAATACGTAGATTCGATTGGCGAGACATCATATCTGCTTACCAAGCGCATTGCTGCCCTCGATGTTAAAGTGGGAGGTTTTGGCGATTTCAGTCAGGGCGTTAAGATGTTTGACAACACCTTCAAAAACGATGCCATAGAACTCTGGAAAGCACTGCGCGGCGACCTTGCCGCAGGACTCGGTGCAGAATCTGCCTTAGTGGTGGATGTGAATGGTGCACTACCGAAGATTCCCAATGTGCCTGATGTCATTCTTCAGGGAGGTAAGATGCCACGAATTAGCTACGTTTCCACTGTAGATGATCGAGCAAAACTTCAGAGTTCTTGGACACGCGTCAACTCCTCAGCTGAGAATATTCTAAAAACAATCAGTCAAATGGCAGGCGAGGAAATACCCATGCAGGTGCCAATGAGTAGCGAGAAGGACGGGCTTAAGACATGGTTCGTCCCGATTCCATTCCAGAATGATGACTTTGTGCCATCCGTTTCGGTCAGCGATGAACTGTTCTTCGTTTCAACATCCAAGACATTCTCTGAGGGTCTTGCTGAGCGATTCAAGACTGGTGATAAGTCTGATCGTAAGGGAGCGTGGCTACATGTCGATTTCAAGATGTTCAACGGCTTCGCCCAGCAATGGATGGCCTTGCTTGAAAAGAATGCAGACGAAATCATTCCTGGTGAGAGTGCTCGTGCCGACTTTACTGAAAACAAGCCCATGATTGAGGAAGCTATCAAGGCGTTTGGTTCGCTTGATTCGCTCACGCTGAATACACGCAACGAGGATGGACGTACTCGGGTTTCGCTTCATCTGAAGGCACAGTAATTTAGCCGTAACTTGGGAGGTGATGCCAGCTTCCTCAGTCAACAATTAATCTGGACAGGGTTCTCCGTATCGGAGACCCTGTTTTTCTTTTTCAAACCCGCACTAATCATGGCATCCAGCGATAGTAAAGAAATACACGTGCTCTTCGTTTGCACTGGAAATACCTGCCGAAGCCCAATGGCAGAAGGCCTTCTCAGAGCCAAGGTTTCTGCCGACAAGTTGATCGATGTGGGCTCAGCTGGAGTCGCAGCTATGCCAGGGCAGGCAGTGAGCTGCGAAACTCAAATAATATTAGAACAGCTCAAAGCTCCATTAACAAAATTTAAAAGTAGACAGGTTAACAGTGAAATGCTTGCGATGATTGATATCATCATTCCAATGACTCATGCACATGCTGAAATGTTGTCTCACTATTTTCCTGAAAAATCAGAATCCATAAGGTTGTTAACTGATTTTATAGATGCTGACGAATATCCAACAGAGATGGATGTTCCCGACCCTATTGGAATGGGATCCGCTGCTTATGAAGAAGTTGCTAATCTAATTCAGAGGGCGCTCCCAGGAATCATAAAGTTTATCAAGCAAACCCCAGAAAATAGGTGATAAAAAACGAAAGTCATATTGAAGATGTCGCTAATGAATTTGCCATTGCTGGTGAATTTCTATCGGGTGAGGAGATACATAGCGGTCATATCAATTCCACATATATGGCAACTTTCACTGAGCCAAGCGGAAGTATTGCACAATATATTTTTCAACGTATTAATGAAAAAGTATTTAAAAATCCTTTGGCCGTGATGCGTAATGTCGAGATGGTAACTCGTCACATCAACTGGAAAGTGCTGCGGGTAAAAAAAGATCTCGGCGGGCAGACTCTGAACCTATACCCAGCACGAGGTGGAAGGTTTTATGCTGAAGGTGGCGGAGGCGGTGTTTGGCGATGCTATAATTTTATCGATGGATGTAAGACTTATGATATTGTAGAAAATACACGTCAGGCATATCAGGCAGGCCATGCCTTTGGATCGTTTCAAGATCTGGTTAGTGATATTGATGTTGATGATATTGAGGAGACTATTCCAGATTTTCATGATACTCCTAAACGTTATAAAAAATTGATGGAGGTGATTGCTGCTAATCCTTGTGACCGTGTAGGCACAGCACAGCCTGAAATTGATTTTATCCAAAGACGTAAGCATTTAACGACAAAGCTTATTACGCTTCGTGATAAAGGTAAAATACCCATTCGGATTACACATAACGATACGAAGATCAACAATGTGATGATCGATACGGAAACGGATGAAGCAGTCTGCGTAATTGACTTGGATACTGTCATGCCAGGCCTTTCTCTTTATGATTTTGGTGATCTTGTTCGTACTGTAGTAAGCCCCGCAGCTGAAGATGAACAGGATCTCTCCAAGGTAGAGATGCGCATGCCCTTTTTTGAATCCTTGGCGGAAGGTTACTTAGACGGTTGTGATTGTCTGTGTGATGCTGAAATTGAGAATCTGGTTTTTTCGGGTAAACTTATCTCCCTAGAAATTGGGATCCGTTTCCTCACGGATTACCTTGAGGGGGATGTATATTTCAAATCTAAACATGATCGTCACAATCTTGATCGCGCCCGCACTCAGCTTAAACTCGTCGAAGAGCTTGAAAAGAAAGAGCAGGAGATGGAAAAATTTGTGTCCCGCCTCGCCAAACGAAGGCTGCTTGGTTAGCCTAGCATAGCAGTGGCTTTGCGAACGGCGGCTACGAGCCTGTCCACATCATCTAGTGTATTATACGCAGCAAATGAGGCACGGACTGTGCCGGTGATGCCAAACCTAGCCATAAGTGGTTGGCAACATAGATGACCTGTTCTAACCGCTACACCCATCTGGTCCATTAGCGTGCCCATGTCATAGTGGTGAATGCCATCGATGCGAAAAGAAATGACAGCCGCTTTGTGCGGTGATGTGCCATAGAATTTAATTCCTGGAACTTCTGCAAGTGCTGAGCTGGCAGCTTGTTCTAACATATTCTCGTGCTTGGCGATGGTTTCCATGCCGATTGAGTTCATGTAGTCTATGGCGCGCGCAAGCGAAATAGCACCCTCTATATCCGGTGTGCCAGCCTCAAACTTGAAGGGAAGGTCGTTGTAGGTTGTATTTTCAAAAGTAACTTCTTTAATCATTTCACCACCACCACGCCAAGGCGGCAGTGAATTGAGTCGTGTCTCCTTACCGTACAGCACACCAATACCAGTCGGTCCATACGTCTTGTGTCCAGAAAACACATAAAAGTCACAATCGAGATCTTGTACATCTACTCTCATATGAGGTGCAGCTTGTGCTCCATCTATAAGAATGCATGCATCATAATCTCTGGCGAGTTGTATGATTTCTTTAACTGGATTGATTGTGCCTAGTGCGTTAGAGACATGGCTGATAGCAATTACTTTGACGCGCTCATTGAGCATTGCTTTGAAAACTTCCATATCAATGGTGCCGTCGTCTAATACGGGAACCACTTTAAGTTTAGCTCCAGTGCGCTCGCAAAGCATTTGCCATGGTACGATATTTGAGTGATGTTCAAGTCCAGAAATAATGACGTGATCGTCAGTGTTGATTGTTCCACTTAGTGTGAGTGTATTGGAAATCAGGTTGATGGAGTCAGTTGTTCCTGAAGTGAAAATAATTTCATGGGCGTGTAGAGTGTTTAAATGCTCAGCGATTTTTAATCTTGCAGCCTCGTGTGCTATTGTGGCTTCTCGTGCCAATTTGTGAGCACCACGATGAATGTTTGAATTTACTTTCCCGTAGTAGTCTGAAATCGCTTCCGTCACTTGTTTTGGGGTCTGAGCGGTGGCAGCATTGTCAAGGTACACTAACGGTACACCGTTATTCTGTTGATCAAGAATAGGGAAATCAGCACGGATTCCGTTTGGGTCAAATTTAGACATTTCTATTGTAATCGGATTTATTCAAACAGGTTCACATGAAGTTTCGTTATTACCTCTGGAGAAAGAAAGAAGTAACTGGCTTCATGGTCGCGGTCGCGCCCAACAGGCAAGGAGTCAATCTTTGCAAAATTGATTAGCCTTCCACTAGTATGTGCGATTTTGAGTGTTTTTACTACAGTAGCGTGAGCTGTTCCATCATCATTGAATTCTTGAACATGAACTTTTATTACGGTATCTGGTGATGCTATTGCCTTCATTGCACCAGGGTGCATGGGGCCAATCCATCGGCTGGCTTCTAGGGATGTGAGCTGTTTGAGAAATAGTTTAGCTCTATCAGTGTTTAGTCTCGTTGAAGATTCCTTACCTTCAGTTTTTGAAGTCCATGCATCTGAAAAGCTATTATAGGTGAGTTCAACCACAGGTTCTTTTTTCCGGTGAATGATGATTTTTTTGATATCTACATCAGGTATATGCCAGGCATGTGACGTGCGCCATTGCCATGGATGGAGTGCAATCTTGCCCAATGTTTCGTTACTGATTTCCCATATGTTAGGTCGGTCTAGAATGCGTGCATATAGTTTTCGATTTTGATCTTCTGGGTTTTGAGCACCACGACCGATAGCTATTTGTATTGTATCGCCATTGAAGCTTTTGAATCCGAGCAATAATAACGGCTGATCGAGTCCGTATGGAGATAGATCGGTGGCTGCATCAGTTATGAAATTGACGATCTTGTCTTGAGTGACTGCTGTGATGAGTCGGATCAATGTGTCAGTATTTGCGGGCCTCCAGCCGTCAAGATGACGGACTTTCCATGCACTTTGTGTTTCGCGCTGCAATAAGATATCTTGAAGACCACCTGGACGAATAATGATAGTCTTCAGTTGCTTGCCATCCAATGAAACCATATTTTTTGACCTGAGATCATTCACCCCTGATTGTAGAAGTGCTAGAGATGGTGTTCCGGGAATTGCAGCTGATTTCGTGAGAGGGAGATGAAACACCGTGTCGGGCCGATCGCTCACAGTGACGAGAGCAATCTTTGAATCCTCATTAGCGGGAGGGTAGATACGCATCGTGATATCCTCAGCTTGATCCGCGAAATGAATTGATATTTCTTGAGCTTGGCTGTCATCTGCTGCTGCTGTGGGAAGAGTAACACTTGAACGATCTTCAACTTTGAGTGCGTTGAGCTGAGCGAGATCAATAAAAAGTTGTTTTGTTGCCTTTATATCAATTTGAAGTTCGTCGGGCTTGGTGATCATCCATCCAGCGTTGAGGTTGGGACGAGAAATAACGATTTCGGACTCCTCGTTTTGGATGCTAATTTTATCGAGAAACTTGGGGCTGAAATGCAGCGGGTGATGATCACGAAATCGTTCGAAGTTGCTGCTGAAAAGGGAATGAATAGCGGCGGTTGCGTTTGATGTGCAAATGTATATTTTATTTTTTTTCTCCTTGTCTGCTAGG
>JABHEX010000005.1 GCA_018676385.1 Akkermansiaceae bacterium | reverse complement strand
TAGACTACTCGTCTTCAAGCGCAAGCGCGTCTTCGAGTAACTTCAAATAGTCTTCACGTGGGATTTCAATTCCACCAAATTGCCGTAAATGATCCGTCATCCACTGGGTGTCTAACAGCGTAAAATCATTTCCTCTCATCCAATCAACCAGGTGCACCAGGGCTATTTTACTAGCGTCAGTTTTCCTAGAGAACATGCTTTCACCAAAAAAAGCTGTTCCAATTGCCACTCCATAGAGGCCGCCTTGTAATCCCTCGTCATCCCAGCACTCAACGGAATGAGCATAATTCAGTTTATACAATTCAGTGTAGCTCGCCATGACGGCTTCATCAATCCAGGTTTCTTTCCTGTTCGCGCATGCCCTGATCACCTCGGGAAAAGCGGTGTTCATGCGGATATCGAAGGCTTTTTTCCTTAGGCTTTTTTTCAGCCCTCTGGGCACATGAAATCGATCATCAATGGGCATCACCCCACGCATCAAGGGGGAAAACCAATGAATCTCGCCCTCCTCTGCCATTGGGAAAACACCTTCTGTGTAGGCGCCCAGAAGAACGTGCGGCGGAATGCATTCCATGGCAGGCAGAGTCATTAAGAATTGGGGGTGTTGTCAATAACACATAGATAAGAATACCTTCAATATGGAAGATAAGTCACAACAATTATCATGGCAAACACCTAGCACGTGAGCGGGGGAAGATTTTCAAGCAGTTTAACTGACTGAGAATAGTCTTCATCTGATACTGCTAGACGTATTCCCCCATCCATGGCAAAAAAGGGTGTTAGGATTGCCATATGCTCATCGAGGATAACGCAATCAATCCCATGACTACGCAATTCTAATTGAGCCAGCTGAGCCGATATAAGAAGCGTATATTCACGAACAACTTTCATATTTCTACTACTCTTTACCACCGAGTTTCACCGTCATATCGACAGGAGCAGTCACTTTTTTAGCACCGCTCCATATATTCATCTCAATTTTAAGAGCTTTCGCCTCTTTTTTCAGAAAACTAATGAACTCTTTTTTCTTGATGATTGCCACAAGATTTAGGTTTACGCCATCAGAGGGGCCGCATGTTTTCCCAAGGAACTCGCATGTATTGAAACCATCGAGCTCTTTTGCCCTCGACTGCCAAACCATTTTGATTCCGGTAATTTCTGGGTAGATTTTCGCTGTGGCAGGCATCACAAGCGTCAGACTCAGTAGAGCGATGTAGTGTTTTGCCTTAATGTTATTAGGCTGAGCAAAACGCAGAATTCAGGCAATCCCGAATTCGCCACTCAGCCACATTTCTTGCCAACAATGAGAAATGCGACCTAATTCATGAAATCCTGCTTGACTCAGGCACCTGACGCGCATATCTCGTGCCTCCCGCAATCAAACGAAACTATTTTCCCATGGCCACTACAGAAGTCATTCTCCGCGACAAAATCACCAACCTTGGTGCCGAAGCAGACGTTGTCACCGTTAAGGCTGGCTTCGCCCGCAACTACCTCATCCCTGAGGGCAGGGCATATGAGGCCACCAAAGCTAACCTCAAGCATCTGGATCAACTTAAGGTGCAGCGCGCCAAACGCGAGGCCGAGGAGCACCAGCAGGCACAGGAATTAGCTGCCAAGATCAAGAAGCTCAAACTTGAGTTCACTCTCGAGACAGGGCAAGGAGGCAAGGCATTTGGATCTGTTACTACCATCGACATCCAAAAGAAGCTTTCCGACAAGGGCATTGAGATAGACCGTCACACCATTCAGCTAAGCTCACCCATCAAGACTTCTGGTAAGCAGGATCTTGAAATCAAGCTACACACTGAGATAACGGCTAACCTTAAAATCAATGTCAAGACTGACGGCGAAGATGCCGATGCTGCATCTGCCGAGTAAATCAGCTCACGCTATCATAACATTTCATCACCTCTTCCCGTTCGTTCGGGGAGAGGTTTTTTATTTGATATCCAGACCATCCAGCCACATCTCCAGGGCAGCAAAAAGTTGATCACTAGCCTCGCCGTTAAAAGGATCGTGTAACATGCCTTCAAACTCGTAGTAAACCTTCTCAGTATTTGGCAACTGCCGAAAAAGGTCACGGGCAGTCTGAACTGGACACACTGGATCCTCTTCCCCCTGGGTGCAGATGACAGGCACGGAGGCAGGGATGTCCGAAGCATGTTGCCTCACGAGTTGCTCAATATCGAGCAACGCTCGCGCCCACCCCAGTGAGATACGCCGATGCCACAGTTGGCGTTTCTTTACTGCTGGCCGCAGCCTAGAATGATGCGATTTTACGCGGCACATTTGCGATGTGACACCGGTAGTCACCGTCAAACTGGGAATGATTGGAGTAAAAAATCGTAGGATTGCTTTATACCATTGTGAGCGTCTACCACCTGGATGAATCAATGGTGATGAGAGCCAGGCAAAATCTGGCATAGGGTAATGGTCTCTTCCCGCAAGGATTAAATGCCTAAGAGCCAGTAGTCCACCCATAGAATGACCCATGACTCCATAGGGATATTCACCAATAATTTCCAATGTATCGCGCACCACGAAATCCAGTAATTCGTCATCACCACAATGTCCACGTCTACCCGAGCTGTAGCCGTGCCCGGGTAGCTCAGTGATGACGCAGCGTATTCCTCGCAGCGTGAAAACATCTAACACATCAACATAGCGCTCCGCGTAGTCACCCTGGCCATGATAAAAAATAGCTACAGCAATGACACTACCCAGATCCTCCGGATCAAATACCATTCGGTGCAGTAGTTGTCCCTTGATACGAATCCAATGAGAATTGGCAATCATTGCTCCAAGGAATCTGCAAGCTGAGCGAAAAACTTGCCCGCCATATCATGCTCATTCGCTAACAAACTATTTCTAATTTCAGAAACATAACGATGCAAAATAACGCCTAAGTGTCCTTGTGAAAGGACCGCCGCCCTGGCTTTTTCAGAGATTTTAGGGTGAACTTTTAACAGAGATTCGACATCAAAAGTGCGTCCATGATGAAAGCAGTCCACTAGGGAGGTTTTTCCCTCCACTTGAATACGCGCCAAAAAATGCGCCGGATAATTACAACCTTCTACAGACACCCCCAAACGACGACCTAACAACATAAACAAACAGGCGAGACTTGTTGGGTTTCCCTGCCGTACATCTAGCACATGACAAAGGTCAAAATAATTACAAGCATCAGCTTTTTTCTTGTCGCCACAATACCTGCCGCTGGAAAATAACCAATCTCGCAGTTCAGCTGCAGATGGCTCGGGCAAGTCTTGCCGCACTTCATCGGCAAGTAAATCCAACGAATCCGGTAGCGCTGAACGCATGGTAACTCCATCATGAAGAAAATCGGAGAGCAGCCGTAATGTATGCTCAAAACTTTCCCAGTCATCTCCCCATGACGCTACCCCACGTGAAGGGACTATCCATTCATCGGCGAGTGTTTGCCGCCGTCCCTCTGCGAGTAGAGATGACAAGCGCTTCTTTCGCCGCCGGGAAACATCAATTCCCAGCGCCGCAATGTCTTGGCTAATATCTCCCCCAAATTTTCTGAGCTGCTGGCTTACAACAGGAGAAACTGATGGATCATCGTCGTCCAGCAGTCGAATGAGGTAAGGCAAGTCATTAGTGTTAGGCACAGTCATACCCTAACGCATTCACCCTCCGGCAACAACCCGTAATCACTTAATAAGCACAAAAAAAGGGCAACACATCCAAGTGCTGCCCTCTTTGATCGATGTTATGATTATTCGGCAGCCTCTCTATCTGGCTCTAGTTCTTGAGGAATTGGTGGAACTTCTCTTGGAATAAGATTCAGCTTCAATCCACCGCCCGCTTTGTCGATGTTGAGTTTGTCAATACGCTCTCGAATTTCGTCAGGCACAGCGGCTTTGTCATGATCAGTTTCATACGGTCCTTCATATAATATATTTCCTGCCTTATCTTTGACGATGACTTTCTTATCTCCATTGTTGGATTGCATACTAATCGATCCATCATTGTCCATAAATGTGACAGATGTTCCTGCACCAAATCGCATAATTTGATCGCCCTCTGCGGCTCCCCCCCCCTGCATGAGAAGCTTTCCAATATCAAACTTCATTGCACCTCCCTGACCCTGCATCATCTGCCCCTGTATGTCTTGTATGCGTTTCATCAGCTCTTTTTTCATGGGGAGAATTTCTGCCGGGGGCATTTCACGGCCAATATTTCTCTGCAACCACTGCAAATCAATTCCGGGTTGTTGTCTAAGGTGTCCTGCATTTTTACGCTGACCTAACTCAATTTCTATTTTCTTTGCCTTACCACGGCTAAAATACTTTACTTCAACCTTATCCCCGGGAGTTTTCTGAAGAACGGCTTCCCGCAAGTCATTTTGATTGTTTATTTTTTTGCCCGCAAGCTCCGTCAGGACATCGTGTGTTTTTAAACCCGCTTTGTCGGCAGCAGATCCGGGGACAATATGATACAGAGTCAGTCCGTTTCCCTGCAGTAACCCAAGGTGTAGTGAGAGGGTGTCACTGGTAGCCATACCGGCAACACCCAGCATAGCTAATTTTTTTACTTCCTTGGGAGTATCCTCGACAACGGTGTCCTTGTTATCTTTCGATTTGAGGGCCTCACCTGCAAGAGGTTTCTCAATACCAAGTGCGGGGATTAGTAGCGCTGCGGACACCAAACACATGACTCCAGCAGGGTTAAAATTGTTATTTAGTTTTATTCTCATAGCCTTAATTTTTTGTTGTTTTTGATTCGATGGTGCTCCTACGCGATGTGCCACGCTTCAGCATAGAAAATACTTTTTTGAAGTCAAAAACTGACTCCCATTGTAACCTTGACGGGTATATTCTACACTCAGTTGGAACAACTTATAAGCGCGACGAAGCTGGTTTTTTTGTTTAAAAAAAACTAATTGGTTTGCACTGGCAGCAAGACATACTGCACGACTGGACGGTCGATTGTGATTTCGCGCCCATCTTCGTCTTGGATCTTAATAGTCTCCAAACTGTCTAGACGGATACACCGATGCAGCGATTGATCACCAGCCATCATGACACCTCGATCAGAAGTGTTTACAACACGGTGACTCATGGCGTCAGGAGCTAACCAAGCTCGCTTGGAGGAGGTCTTACGACTCTCGCTGAGATTGGTTGTGTTGACGTTATCTTGCAAAGCACTAACGCCTCGGACACCACTCCCGTCAGTATTGGTGTTGGTTATCATAAACGCAGTAAACGCACCTAATAAAGCAACAGCTACAGCTGCGAAAACACCTTTCAATCTTGGTTGTGTCTGTGTAGGCTCGGTAGATTGATCAGGGAAAGAAACTAACTTTTCTTCAACAGGGACATGCTCGTGCCAGCCATCCATGGCCTTGATCATCCGCGAAAGCACATCGGTTCGCATTGTGGCGGGGGTGATTTCGCCCAGATGCTTCTCAAGTTCGTCAAGCCCAGCGGCATCAGAATCATTACGTTTACCGATCATTTCGCATGCCAGCGCAAAGCGCCCAGATGTTTCATCCGATAATGACTGTGGACTGAAGCTTGAGAGCAGCTGTTCAAGTTCACAAAGTTCTGGCGGTAGA
Source organism: Akkermansiaceae bacterium (assembly GCA_018676385.1). Classification (GTDB taxonomy): domain Bacteria; phylum Verrucomicrobiota; class Verrucomicrobiia; order Verrucomicrobiales; family Akkermansiaceae; genus Oceaniferula. The sequence continues at coordinate 3,630 of JABHEX010000005.1, read as the reverse complement.
GAATCTTTCATTTATTTATGTTTAGACGTGTATAGCAAGTAATCCCAATGTGGTCTGAGTGATTTACTAATATGTAATGTTGTGATATGTGAAACTGATAACTTAGATGTCCTCAGACCTACGTGTAGATTCGAGGCTTTTCCGTAAACGCTCTAATCCGTAGCGGTATCGTGAAGCAACGGTGTTGAGGGAGACCTCTAACATGTCCCCTATCTCTGCAAATGTATGCTCACCCCAAATTTTAAGAATGATAACTTCAGCAAATTTGGAGGGAAGTTTCTTAATGCCGTCCTCTAGCTGCTCTCGGGTCTCGTCGTTGGAAGCATCGCTCAGAAACCATGGATCAGTTGTAGCACCCATTTGAATTCGGCGGTCTCGTTCAGACTTTTCTTCGCGCTTGCCACGACGGTCGTTTTTCCTACCTAAGTCGATGGCTAGACGCCTTATTGCCGTATACAGGTATGGCTTCCATGACTCCTGCCCACCATCAAATGTCCCCTCTTCTACTTTGCGAGCAAGTTTGATGAGAGCATCTTGCATTACATCCTCAGCGTCATGTGCGTTACGTGTTTGCTGCCTGGCAAATAACAACAGCCGAGAACCGTTACCAGCAAGCCACTGCCGCCAAGACTGAGGACGAGGTATGTTTGCACCAGTTTCTAGCGAACCTGTGTCGATTGAGATGGTGTTAAAAGCTGGTTTCACTGACATAATCTATAATATTAGGGTAGCGTCGCACTGATCAGGTTTTGTGCAAGTAATTCGAAGAAAAAAACTACTAAATTTGCTGCTGATTCATAGACGCTAATAAAAAGCTTATATCCATTGACCCGTGGGAGACCGGCGGTCTTTAGCCAGACTCTCAGGCGTACCGCAGGCGACCAACTGCCCCCCATGCTTGCCACCACCAGGGCCCATATCAATAACCCAGTCCGCGGCACGAATGACATCAAGATTATGTTCCACAATCACTAGCGAGTTCCCAGCATCACGCAATTTGTAGAGCACATCAAGTAAGACGCGAATGTCTTCATAGTGTAAACCCGTGGTTGGTTCATCCAGCAAATAAAGGCAATGGCCGTTGTTTGGGCGCGAAAGCTCGTCAGCAAGCTTCACTCGCTGCGCCTCGCCTCCCGACAGCGTGTTCGCTGACTGCCCAAGATGAATATAACCTAAGCCTACATCACAGAGCGCGCATAGAATGCGGCTCAATTTGGGCACATTCTCAAAAAAAACCGATGCCGCTTCGGCCGTCATTTCCAACACTTCTGCAATATTTTTACCCTTATAAGTGACTTCAAGCGTTTCGCGATTATAGCGTTTTCCTCCGCATGAGTCACATGTGACAAATGCATCGTTGAGAAAGTGCATATCGATTCGAATAACTCCATCTCCTTGACACTTCTCGCAGCGGCCACCTTTGATATTGAAACTAAACCTCCCCGCGGTATACCCCCTTTGCCTAGAGAGAGGTAGCTTGGCAAAGATAGCGCGGATCAAATCAAGAGCTCCTGTATAAGTGGCAGGGTTCGACCTAGGACTTCGGCCAATCGGCTTCTGATCGACTACCACAACCTTTGAGATCTGATCAATTCCCTCAACGACATCATGCTTTCCTGGTTGGCTCGTAGCCCGATGAAAATGCCGAGCAAGCACACGGCGTAGGATGTTGTCTATGAGGGTAGATTTCCCGCTACCACTCGGGCCGGTTACTGAAACCATCAGACCAAGCGGTATAGCCACATCAACCCCTTGTAAATTATGTTCGCGAGCGTTTCGAATGATAATTTCTCTGTTTCGCTCCGCACATTTATTAGAAATCTTGAGAGGGTTTTTGCCTGTGAGCCACTTACCCGTGACCGACTGCTTATGAAGTATTACATCATCAGGTTTACCCGCAGCCAATACAATACCACCGTGGCTCCCAGCTCCCGGACCAATATCGATCAACCAATCGGCCGCCCGAATTGTCTCCTCGTCATGCTCAACGACCACCACAGTATTTCCAAGGTCGCGCAGCCTCGAAAGTGCTTGAATTAGTTTGGCATTGTCAGCTGCGTGTAGACCAATACTGGGCTCATCTAGCACATAGATCACCCCAGAAAGCCCTGCACCGATTTGGGTAGCGAGCCGAATGCGTTGCGTCTCACCGCCAGAAAGGGTGTTGCTAGCTCGATCGAGGGTGAGGTAAGAAAGCCCGACATCATCCAGGAATGCCAATCGACGTAAAATCTCTGCCAGCACTCCCTTTAAAGCCTCACCTCGGCCTTTCGGCAGGTCTATTTTTTCCAACCAGTAGAGGGCGTCTTCGACGGGTAATGCACAGAACTCGTCAATCCCCAAGGGGGCTTCAGTAGGATGATCCAGCGTCACAGCGAGAATTGAGGGTTTAAGCCTCCGCCCCTGGCAAACAGGACACTGGCGCGATGTCATGAAGCGGCTCATGCTAGCGCGCACAGCATTGCTTTTGCTTTCACGAGAAAATCTTTCGACGATACGGCATAAGCCCTCAAAAGCCTTATTAAAAGTACGTTTGAAGCCATCTTTTTCCCAGATCACCTCGATTTCCATTTCTCCGGTGCCGTAGAACAGCGCGTGTTTAAATCCGTCGGACATGGAGGAAAACGGTGCGTCCGTGTCCTGGCCCATTTCCTGGGCAAGAGCTTCTATTTTTTTTCCCTGCCAGCTTGCTTTGCGTTTGTTACTTTTCCAAATTAATATGGCCCCGGAGTTAATCGACTTAGTAGTATCAGGGACCAATAAATCTGGGTCACATGACATCTCGGTTCCGAGCCCATGGCAATGAGGACACGCTCCGTGCCGTGAGTTAAAAGAAAAATGCTTCGGGGTGAGCTCTGGAAGCTCAAATCCAGTTACAGGGTTCCGATAACTTGTCTGGAACGAGACTTCCTGCCAGTCATCCGACTCAGGTTCCATGACGAGGGCCAGCGCATGGCTACCACAAATCCTGAGTGTAGTTTCCACTGAGTCAGCGAGCCGACTCATCGAACCATCCCGAATCACAAGCCTATCAACGACGATCTCGATGTTTCTCACCCGCTTTGGCCATTGGCTAGCTGCTTCTTCGATCTCAAGCATTGTGCCGTTAAGGCGAATACGAACAAACCCCTGACGCTGGAGATTTTCTAACAATACATGCACATCACTAGCCTCTTCACGCGGAACAGGCGCGAGCAGAACAACCTTAGATTTTTCCGGTTTATTTGAAAGCGCATCAATAATGTCTGCCGATGTCATCTTCTCTAGCCGATCTCCTGTTTCGGGATCGTGAGGGACACCCATCGCAGCATAGAGAATGCGTAGGTAATCGTAAATTTCTGTTGAGGTAGCAATGGTCGAGCGCGGATTCATTCCTCCAGTTCGCTGCTCGATTGCGATGGCCGGGCTGAGACCCTCAATGGAATCGACATCCGGCTTATCGAGCTGATCAAGAAACTGCCGCGCGTAGGCGCTGAGGCTTTCGACATAACGCCGTTGTCCCTCGGCATAGAGGGTATGGAATGCCAGCGACGACTTACCACTGCCACTTGGCCCGGTAATGACCACTAGCTTGCCACGCGGGATTTCCACGTCGATGCCGCGCAGGTTGCGCGCCGCGGCGCCGCGAAC
>JABHEX010000049.1 GCA_018676385.1 Akkermansiaceae bacterium | reverse complement strand
TCACCTACTTCGAAGCAATCTATTTCCATGTCCCATAATAGCTGCGGTCGTTTTTCACTCAAAAACTTCTCAAATTCTGGCGACTGCATCGCGTCTTTTTTACCGATTGTCTTGCCCCCCCTGACACTCCATTTTTCAATAAGATGACCTTCGTGGAGAATACGTTTTTTCCAAGCCAATCTTAGAGAATCGAGACGAGTCGTTTTGCGCAGTGGAGGCAATACCACTTTGTCATAAATTTGCTCAATATCCATCGTTGATTGCGGCCAGTCCTCGACTTTGATATTAAGACTGTAGGCTCTAGCAAAAACTGAACCCAACGCATTTTGGCTGAGAATGGACCGATGCTCCTTAAGCACCTCTGCGTTTTTCATAATTTGGTCGAGGTGCTCAATAGCACGTTTCCCCATCTCACTGATATCACCATCACGGCGCGCAGCCTCAATGCTGAGCAGCAACCACGCCAGTTGATGCCGTAACGCCATTCTCATAGATGCCGAACTCAATCGTTCCTTGTTTCTTCTTTTCCACTCGCGGAATTCACTCGACTTACGTTTCTCGTCGGTGAACCGGATTTTTTCATAACATTTCAAGTAGAGAGCCATTGACGCATCATCCGATTGAATCGCTGATCGGTAATCTTGGACAGCTCTCTTAAATAGACCACCAACTCGTTCATTAGACCGCTTTTGGATTCTCTCCAACCGTGCCTCCAAGGCAATGCGGTCTGCCTCAGTCAAAACCGCAGCCTCAGCAGAGAGATTACTGATAAAACCACAAACCATAAAAATATAAATTATCCCCCGTGAGACTTTGATTGATACAAACTGCTTCATTGTTATTGTAACGTATCAGATGATAATCATTTGTCGAAAAATCTATCTAGTGAGACTTGCCTAAGAACGATTCGGCATGTATCTCACCTCTGCATGAAAGGCCTTATTCTCAAAATCAATTGTCCAGATCAGCATGGCATCGTCGCTAAAGTAGCATCCTACGTCGCAGATTACGCAGGAAACCTAGTAGAATTTTCTCAATTCACTGACGACCAAAATGGCAAGTTTTTTGCACGTGTTGAGATTGATACCACCGATCTATCAGTTGATGTAGATGACTTCGTGAAAGGATTTGAAACACTAGGCAAATCATTACAAGCAGCATGGCACTTCCGCCATCAACCATACAAAATGCGAACCGCCGTGCTGGTGACCAAAACTGATCACTGCTTAAACGAAATTCTCTGGCGCACCAAGCTTGGGGAGATGCCTATTGAAATAACATCAATTATAGGCAACCGCGATGCATGCAAATCTATCGCCGATAACGCAGGCATTCCATTTCATCATGTTGATATGGATGGTGAAAAAAAAGCCGAGGGTTTTCAGAAGATCCGCGATTTGTTGCTGGACCAAAAAGTTGAGCTCACCGTGCTGGCAAGATTTATGCAAATCCTTCCCGACTGGTTTTGCCAAGAATTCGGTGGCAAAATCATTAACATTCATCATTCGTTCCTACCGGCATTTATCGGTGCAAATCCATATCGCCAAGCATATGAGCGTGGCGTAAAGCTGATTGGAGCAACCTGCCACTACGTCACATCAGATCTCGATGCTGGACCAATTATTGAGCAAGAAGTTCAACGCGTGCAACACTTCCATAGTCCACAAGACCTCATACGCCTCGGGCGTGACTGCGAACGTAATGCCATTGCACGAGGTATTCGATACCATGTGAATGACCGCACGATCATCCACAAAAACCGTGCAATTGTTTTCCCCGACTAGCTATTTAATCGGTTTACTCTTGCGCATGCGCTTTTCAATCAAACAGGTAGACGTAAATCCTGTTTTTTCCAAAATTGAAACGCCCTGCTCAAAATCTTGTGCCACCTCGCTTGGTGCGTGAGCGTCGGAAGATAGTGTGATCGGTATTTTAGCACTAGCCGCTAGCTTGAGAAATTCGCTCGATGGGTAAGCTTCTGCGCAAGGTTTGTGTAGGCCAGCCATATTAAGCTCAATAGCAACATCTGAATCGGCTACCGCTTCAATCACTGGATCATAAAATCGGCGAAGATCACCTTCTGGTTTATAACCAAATTTTTTGATTAAATCCGGGTGACCAAGAAAATCAAACAAACCAGTGCGAGCCATTGTCGCATACTCATCCCAGTAGGTTTTCCAAATAAATTCTATATCGGCTTCCGCCCAGCGGCTGAGCTCTGAAGGGTTGTCAAAACCCCACAAGTCTCCGTTACTACTCAAATAGTGAATAGATCCAATTAAATAGTCCCAGCCAAATCTACTTGCCAGACTTTCGATCCATTTCTCGTTTCCTGAAAACCAATCGCACTCCAGTCCTGCTCGTATTGCAAGCCGATCACCAGCGTAGACACGCGCGCGATCAATCCACTCGAAATACTCATCAAGCTGGTCTTCCCGCATGCGCCATTCATCAAAAGGTTCAGGCGATTGCGGGGCATGATCAGAGATGCCATATTCCGCAACACCCCTCTTAATGGCTTGATCAATATATGTCTCAGGCGCCCCCTCCGCGTGCATACATAATGGCGTATGGGTATGATAATCAGCAGGTAATTTTGCTCCAGACATATGAATCATTTAGGTCGTTGCGTGCAGTGATCTTATTTGGCCATTACCACGAATACGATACTGATATGACGTCAACTCACGCAGCGCCATTGGACCACGTGCATGCAATTTGTCAGTTGAGATGCCTATCTCCGCACCAAAGCCAAACTCACCACCATCACTAAAGCGCGTCGAGGCGTTATGAAATACACAAGCACTATCAACTCGCGTTATGAAACTCTCAGCGCGAGCAGAATTATCTGTAACGATACACTCAGAATGCCTTGAACTGTGACAATTGATATGATCAACAGCTTCGGTCATGCCACTAACCACCTTGATCGCGACGATGAGATCAAGATATTCTGTATCCCAATCATCATCGGATGCTACCACAACGGCATCACCAAGAATTTCCTGCGTTTTAGAGTCGCCACGCATTTCCACCCCCTTGTCAGTAAAAACCGTGGCGATTCTGGGTAAGAAATCATTAGCTATCTTGTTATGCACTAACAAGGTTTCCATGGCATTACATACACCGGGCTTATGAGTCTTCGCATCGTCAGCTATGGCTACTGCCATGTCGATATCAGCTCCCCTATCAACATAAGTATGACAAATCCCATCATAGTGCTTGATCACCGGCATGCGCGCCCGAGAAATAACCGTCTCTATTAGCCCTTTACCACCACGCGGAATAATCACATCAAGCCATCGATCCATGCCCGCCATCACACTAACGCTCTCGCGATCGGTGAATGGGATCAGCTGAATAGCATCATCGGGAAGACCTGCCACATGACCACCTGACTGAAGTGCATGCGCTATCGCTTTATTAGAATGAATTGCTTCGGATCCACCGCGCAAAATAGTCGCATTACCAGACTTTAAACATAAAACTGCAGCATCACTGGTAACATTAGGACGGCTTTCGTATATAATTCCAATCACTCCAATAGGCACCCGAACTTGCTGTATACTGATATCATTGGGACGAGTCCACGCATCCATCACCTCTCCGATTGGATCAGGCAAATCGGCAACTTCCTCAATACCCACTGCTATTGCTTCAAGCCTTGCATCATCCAGCCGAAGGCGATCTAACATAGCCGGCGACAAATCATTCTCCTCACCTGCAATTATGTCCTTAGCATTGGCTTTTATAATGCTTGCCGCTTGCACCCGCAGCCCATCAGCCATAGCCCGAAGGATGTTGTTTTTCTTCTCCGTATCAAGCACGGCCAAGGCATGGGCAGCAGCGCGGGCACGAGCTCCCATGCCATGAATCACGTCTTTAATTCCCTGAGAATCCACAAGCTTAATTACGTTAAATTTCTGATACTTCAAGATTACTGACCTCGTCCTTAACCTTTTCGGCAAGGGGCGTCGAAAGGTAACGTTCCGTGCTACTGCAAGCCACCGTCACGATCCGTTTACCCGCAAATTCTGGACGCTTGGCAATTTCAATGGCAGCCCAGATGTTAGCACCACTAGAAATGCCCACAGGGATACCCTCGTTTTGCGCCACTTTTTGAGCCATGGAAAATGCGTCATCGTTACTTACGCAAACAACTTCATCAATGATATCCCTATTGAGGTTTCCTGGGATAAAACCAGCACCAATTCCCTGAATCTTGTGTGGCCCGGGCTCGCCACCGGAAATCACCGGACTATCAGCTGGCTCCACAGCAATGGCTTTCATTTCACATCGTGACTTAAGCACCTCAGAGACTCCCGTAATAGTGCCGCCCGTACCAACACCAGCAACAAAAGCATCTATTTTACCATCGGTATCGTTCCATATCTCCTCAGCGGTTGTCAGCCTGTGCGCCTCAGGGTTTGCCGGGTTATCAAATTGGCTGGGACCAAATGCACCTGCACCCGCCTCTTCGACGAGCTGCTTCGCCTTGGCAATAGCTCCACCCATACCCTTCGCTCCTGGCGTCAGAACGATTTCAGCTCCTAACATACGAAGCAAAACTCGACGCTCCATCGACATGGTTTCAGGCATTGTCAAAATACAGCGATAACCCTTCGCTCGGGCTACAAACGCAAGGGCTATACCAGTATTCCCAGATGTAGGCTCGATAATCGTGCCGCCGGGTTTTAGTTGTCCATCTTTCTCAGCAGCTTCGATCATAGAACGACCTATACGATCTTTTACACTGAAAACAGGGTTGAAAAACTCAGCTTTAACAAGCACTTCGGCATCTAGACCTTTGGTGACACTGTTGAGTTTGATAAGTGGGGTATTCCCGACGGTTTCTACAAGGTTATTGGCGATATTACTCATGGTTTTTATTGTGTTAAAAATTGTGTTCCACAGCTTTACCCATTGCCAGTTTGAATCAAGCTCGTTTCGTTCTGGTTTCTGTCATCTAATTAAAAATTAACCGCTTGTATTACTCTGATATTTTCCACAACGTAAAGAGATATAGCAGTTCCCGCTCCCCCACACCATGTCTATCCCCAAGTTTTTACTCAAAGAGGCCATCATAGCCAAACCCAGCTTTAACCGCTGGTTGGTCCCTCCAGCATCAATCGCCATTCATCTTTGCATCGGTTCTGTTTATGCATGGAGCGTTTTTAATGCCCCGCTCTCTAAAGAAATTGGGGTCGTAGGTCAGGCCGCTGGCGACTGGCAATTCGGCCATATCGTCTGGATTTTTAGTATCGCAATCGTTTTCCTTGGGCTCGCTGCTGCCGTCGCTGGCAGATGGCTTGAAAAAGTCGGCCCACGCTGCGTCGGTTTCACCGCTGCGCTATTATGGGGTGGTGGCTTCCTAATTGGATACCTAGGCATCAAGATGCACAGCTTGCCGCTTCTCTATCTAGGCTACGGAGTCTTCGGTGGCTGCGGTCTGGGACTCGGATACGTCTCACCCGTTAGCACGCTAATCAAATGGTTTCCGGATCGTCGCGGTCTCGCTACTGGATTGGCCATCATGGGATTTGGTGGCGGAGCAATGATTGGAGCACCACTCAAGCGCTGGCTTTTACAAAAATTCAGTAAAGAACCAGAGTTTCTCGGTCAAACTGGCGATCTCAATATGATTACCGAGAATGGCGTGCGCTTCGTCGAAACCGCAGCTGGCAAACAAGAGGTAATCGTCGCCTCCGCTACAGATATATCCCAGTTTGGTGATAGCATGAGCGCAGGGGTTTATGCTGTTGGCACAGGTAACACAGGCGCCGCTACAACATTTCTCGTTTTAGGTTTAATCTACCTCGTGGTAATGCTAATTGCCTCTTTTGCCTATCGCGTACCTGCCGATGACTGGAAACCAAACGGCTGGACGCCACCCGAGGCCTCCTCTCAGAAAAAAATGATTACTCAAAATGATGTTGGGATTTCTACTGCAATGAAAACTCCGCAGTTCATATTTCTTTGGATTGTTCTCTGTATGAATGTCACGGCAGGCATCGGGGTCATTGGTGTTGCAAAAACGATGATCGGAGAAATTTTCGGATCCCAGCTATCGCCAGAAGCCAAAGAAGGATTCTTTTTTGCAAACTACGTACTGATGATTTCCGTCTTCAACATGGTGGGTCGGTTTTTTTGGGCAAGTATCTCCGATTGGATTGGCCGCAAGTCAACTTACACAATCTTTTTTGTGTTAGGCTGCTGTCTCTACCTCTCCATCCCATGGGCTGCCGCAAACGCAGGCGCAAGCACTATCTCAACTTCGTTTATAACATTCTACGCCGCCACTATGATTATCTTCACCATGTATGGTGGCGGCTTCGCTACTATCCCAGCGTATTTAGCTGACATGTTTGGCTCTAAATTCGTCGGTGCTATCCACGGCAGGCTACTAACCGCATGGAGCATCGCTGGTGTACTTGGCCCAGTCGCAATTGCCAAGCTACGTGAGGCCTCCATTTCCAATGCCATTAACAATCTGGCACCAAAGATCGATAAAGAAAAATTCGCCGGGAAATTTGGTGCGCCTCTGGAAAAACTTGATGAGCTGGTAACGGCCAAAACGGTCACCGTACAGAAGCTTATGGAAATCGCACCAGAGGGAACTATCGACCCGACACCCAGCCTCTACAACACCACCATGTATACTATGGCAGGCCTTTTAGTAATTGGCTTCGTTGCCAACATTTTAATTAAACCCGTAAACCCTAAACATCACATCCAACCCTAACAAACCATACACATCATGAAAACAACAACCATCCAATACGCGAGTGCTGCCACTCTGGGCCTTGCCCTGAGTATCACCCCTATCGCCGCTCAAGCCACCAACACCATGGTGCCATCCAAAAAAGAGAACGTAGCCCAACCTGGAAATACAAAGCTCCCCAAACCCGTCAAGATCGGAATGGTCAAGGTGGCTGGCGATCTGATTGATCCGATTAACGTAACTTCAGCTAACGACGGCACAGGCCGTATGTTTATCTGCGAACGCCAAGGCGTCGTCAAGATTTTGAAGGATGGCAAGATTCTCAAGCGTCCTTTTCTCGACATCTCCGATACCACTGTGAGCTCGTTTCTTGAGCAAGGTCTTTACGATATCGAGTTTCACCCCAAATTTAAGGAGAACGGCAAATTCTACGTTCATTACTCAGACATGTGGTTCAACGGCGACTCTTTTATTGTCGAATACAAGGTCAACAAAAACAATCCAGACAAGGCCGACCCCAAGACAGCACGCGTCATTATGCAAATCGAGCAACCCTACGCAAACCACAACGGCGGCGAACTCGTATTTGGTCCCGACGGATACCTCTACATCGGCTCTGGTGACGGCGGCTGGGAAGGTGACGTCCTAGGTGCAGGACAAGATCTTAGCACCCTGCTTGCTAAAGTTCTGCGCATCGATGTGAATACCTCCACTCCTGATCGCGCCTACGGGATCCCAAAGGATAACCCATTTGTCACTCCCAAGACACTGATGGTGCTCTTCGGTGTAACCGAAGAAGCATTTGCAAAAATCCATCCAAACGCTCGTCCCGAAATCTGGGCATACGGCATCCGTAACCCATGGAAAATGCACTTTGATAAAAAAACAGGTGACTTCTACATTGCAGATGTCGGCCAAAACCACTGGGAGGAAATTAATTTCCAACCTGCAGATTCAAAGGGTGGCGAGAACTACGGTTGGAAGTTCATGTGCGGCACCCAGCCATTTCCCGCTAGCCTGAAGAATGCGCCGCAGGTAGGCGTGTTACCCATCGGCGAATACACCCACGCCGGCGAAGGCATCTGTGTGACTGGACTCGGTATCTATCGTGGCACCAAATATGCATCGCTTGACGGCACTTATTTTGTCGCTGATTGGGGTTCTGGAAAAGTCTGGGGTATGCAACATACATCCGGTGGCAAGTGGGCCATGGAGGAGCTTCTTAATACTTCGCTTATGCCGACAGGTTCTGGTGCTGACGAAGATGGAACCATCTACATGACCACCGCACATGCGAACTACGGCGGCCCAGTCAAGCCAGCCGATAACGCACGTGGCGCACTTTGGATGATGGTCGAAGCCGATAAAATACCCAAAGGGGCTGAAACAATCCCGCTTGATAAAAAATAATAACCAAGGCAATTTCAAATCACGCATGCCGCGAATGCGGAGTGCGTGATTCTTTTTACCCACATATCAAATCAATCATGAATCTCAAGACGATCGTAATAATTTCAATGGCCCCCTTTGCTTCTATTTCTGCCAATGAGCACACCAAAATAGAGAACAAACCAGCCAGTCGCTGTTGTAACGTAATCCCTAAAGGCGAGATCAAAAATCCTATATTCCTCAGACAGGATCCAGAGAAAAAAATCGCTGAAGTCTTTATCATCGCTACTTTTGACAAGTCAAACTATGGCATGAACTTCAATGGTCTTTCCAAAAGCGAGGGCGGCTACGAAATCCCTTTCGGATGGAAAGTTAAGGTCACTTTTTGCAACAACAGTGACGTACCCCACAGTGTGATGGTCGTGGAGGCTGACATCGCTGAGCGCAAGATAAACCTGGGCGACACCCCCTACTTTGATGGTGCCACCACACCAAAGCCGAATACCCTAGGCACCACTAGTAAAGTTGAAAAATTTGAGTTCACCCCAGATGAATCAGGCGAGTTCTCATTCGCCTGTGGCTTCCCCACCCACTCAGCCAACGGGCACAGAATTTTCCTCAAAATCAAAAAAGATCTCAAAAAGGCCGTTTTTATAACGCCTGAAAAAAATAAACCCAAAGCAAAATAGGTGCCTTTTTGGAAATCCGTGCTAAAAACCAGGCGTGCCCAGTATCACAGAGATCACCACCACTTCACTGCTCGGTTTTTCCCAAGAAGACCTTGAGCAATATGTGACTGCTGCAGGGGAAAAACCCTACCGCGTCAAACAGATCCTCGAATGGATCTACAAGCAGCGCGTCAGTGGCATCAAGGAAATGCTGAACCTGCCAGCAGAATTACGTGATAAAATGACGGCGGAGTTCCACATCAATAACCTCCAACACGTGGAAACAAAGGGCTCCAAAGATACCACCCGCAAGTTTTTGTTCAGGCTCCACGACGGCCGTTATGTCGAAACTGTCTTTATTCCCGCCTCAAAAGGCCTGAATGGTCGACAATCCTCACGAAAAACCATCTGTGTCTCCTCCCAAGTGGGTTGCGCATACGGCTGTAAATTTTGCGCCTCAGGACTGGCAGGATTCACTCGAAACCTGACCACAGC
>JABHEX010000048.1 GCA_018676385.1 Akkermansiaceae bacterium | reverse complement strand
TCTCGCGTGCCCTCCGATGGAGCGGCGGGCGGAAACTATCTGAAATCTACTTCAGGTCAATACCTTTCCTCATCTTTTTCCAAAGTTTTTTCTCACCTCTTCACAACACACTCAATATCAAGGCATGAAAGAATGAAAAAAATATAGATTAGTGCATCACGGGAGGTGCTGAACTACTGTTTTCATCGTCGGACCCATCCGGCATACGGATGGATTCAACCATATCCTGAACTTCCTGAGGAGGGGCGGGAGTGAAGGCACTAACGATAAAGGTAACAGCAAAGTTAATAAGCATCCCGATGGCGCCTATTCCTTCTGGAGAGATACCAAGCAACCATTGCTCTTTACTGCCACCCAAGAACTGGAAGTAGATAATGTAGCCTGCAGTGAAAGCAATACCGGACACCATGCCTGCAATAGCACCCTGCTTATTAACTCGTTTGAAGAAAATACCCATCAACAAAGTTGGAAAGAAAGAAGAAGCGGCCAGCCCAAACGCAAACGCTACTGTCTTAGCGATAAACGCTGAAGGCGGGTTAATACCAAAGTAAGCTGCAACAGCTAGCGCTACAAAGGCAGCGATTCGGGCGTAACTGACCTCTTCCTTATCGGACAGATCAGGCTTGACGATTTTTTTCATTAGGTCGTGAGAAATTGATGTTGATAGGACTAACAAAAGACCAGCAGCTGTTGACAAAGCCGCAGCGATACATCCTGCCATAAGCAATCCTATGACCCATGCAGGGAGCCCCGCCATATGGGGATTCGCCATGACCATGATGTCATTACCAAACCAGAGTTCATTCGGATTGGTCATATCGGCCTTGCTGATGAGCAATCGTTCGCCGTTCTTACCAACGCGCTGGTCCTTGGGGGCATCAGGTTCTGGATAAGCAGGTTTTTTTCCTTGGAATGGTGAAGATGTTTTCTCTTTAGATTTTAATGGCCCATAATACTGGATGACGCCATCGCCATTTTTATCAACCCATGCCATCTGACCGGTTTCTTCAAATTCCTTGAACCACTGGGGCGTCTCTTTATAACTAGTATTATTAAGCTTCTCGATCAAATTGACTCGGGAGAACGCGCCAATTGTGGGAGCTGTAAGATAGATCACGGCGATAAATGCAAGGGTCCAGCACGCAGAAGTGCGGACCGCTTTAACGTTTTTAACTGTGAAAAATCTGACAATCACATGAGGTAAGCCAGCAGTACCGCACATCAGAGCAACCGTGATACAGAAAATATCGATGGTAGCTAGTTTACCATCGGTGTATTTTTCAAACCCAATCTCTTGGTTAATATTATTAAGTTTTTCTAAAAACGGAACCACTTCATCACCCGCAGTATAATTTCCGATCAGTCCTAGTTGTGGGATGAAATTGTTAGTCAGGGCAATCGCAATAAAGACAGCCGGAATTGTGTAGGCAAATGCCATGACGCAATACTGCGCGACCTGTGTGTAGGTGATGCCTTTCATGCCGCCGAGACCTGCGTAAACAAAAACGATCGCCGCACCAATGAGCACCCCTGCTGGAATTCCGATACCAAATAGCTGGGAAAAAACGACACCTACACCTCGCATCTGGCCCATGATGTAAGTCATACAAATGAAGATTGCACATACAACAGCGACGCCCCGTGCCATTCTCGAATAATAGCGGTCGCCAATGAAGTCTGGCACCGTAGCTTTCCCAAACTTCCGGAGAAATGGAACCATTAACACGGTGAGCAGAACGAATCCACCAGTCCACCCCATGAGGAATCTCGATGCATCATAACCAACAATCGCTACGGTTCCAGCCATAGAAATGAACGTGGCTGCGCTCATCCAGTCGGCCGCAGTTGCCATGCCGTTGGCGAGTGGCGACACCCCACCCCCAGCTGTGTAGTATTCTTTGGTTGATGCCGCACGTGATTTGACGGCTATACCGATATAAACAGCAAACGATAGCCCGATGAAGAGGAAGTTCCAGTAATCTTGAGTCATGATAAATAATTATTTAGAGCTGAATCCTTCCTGATTCTCGAGTCGATTCATGAGAAATTTGTAACCGATAAGGAGACCGACAAAGCAGATGATTGCTCCCTGCTGTGCCATCCAGAACCCGAAAGGGGCATTTCCTACCTTGGGGAAATTCACATCGAGCCAATCGCGGAAAAGAATACCTGAACCAAGACTAACTGTGAACCAGATAACTAAGATGACAAAGACGAGAACAATATTTTTGCGCCAGTATCGGGCGTGGTTGTGGTGTGGGTTTTGATCGCTCATAACAAATGTGTTTGAGCTTTATAATGCCCTGCCAGCTGGATGCAATGTGAGAATTCGACAAATCACACATCTCACTTGGGTTGACAAATACGGCGGCACGTGGGATCACTTTGAAATGCAAACTGAAATCATAACAACACGTGAGGTCAATGCGGTGCAAATACCCAGTGGAGATCCGTTTACCTTACCTGCCGGAACTGCCGTCATCATTACTCAGACCTTAGGTGGCTCTTATACCGTTGCCACGCAGTCGGGGCTTGCAAGGATTTCATCCGAAGATGCTGATGTTTTGGGTATCGACCCTGAAGCTGAAGATAAGAGTACTGAAAAAGCACTTCCCGCTGATGCCAGCAAGGAAGATCAGATTTGGCACCAGCTCACCCAAGTATTTGATCCAGAAATCCCCGTCGATATTGTAAACCTTGGCCTCGTCTACGATTGCTCCCTCGAAGAGGAAGAAGACAAGACAGTAGCTAAAGTAAAAATGACCCTGACAGCACCTGGTTGTGGTATGGGCCCAGTTATTGCTGCCGATGCTCAAGCAAGAATTACGACCATTGACGGTATCGAGGATGCACATGTAGACTTGGTGTGGGATCCACCATGGAATCAAGATATGATGTCCGAAGAGGGTAAGATGAAATTAGGGATGATTTGATGTAGGGGCCAATATGTAGGCATCAGGTATTCCAATCTAACGGATCAACCTGGTAGTAACCTTTCAATTGCTGATACAAATCTGGATATTGTTTGCGTAGCTGCTTTGGCTTTTCGTAAAAAGTTTCTGTTGCCACAGCAAAAAACTCAGCTGGATTTGTGGCACCGTAATCATCAATCACGGTGCGTTTCCCTCGCCCGAGCTTACGAGTGAATTTATCGTAAGCCTCGGAAAACACCTGAGCCCATGCACGGTAAGAACCACTGCCATGAAGCTCGGGCACACCATCAGCGACACCATCAACTTGATC
>JABHEX010000047.1 GCA_018676385.1 Akkermansiaceae bacterium | reverse complement strand
GGGAGAAAAAACTACTGACTCTTCTAGTTGTTGCTGCGTTTGTGATCGCCAACATCTTTGTGTATAATCTCTACAATAAGGGTAAGCAGCGTTTGACTGTGGTATTGGCTAACGGCAAGAATGAGATCGAGGAAAAAAGTGATAAACTTGCGAAGGCAAAAAATCGGTATGATGAATGGGACTGGTTTATCGAGAACCAACCAGCTGATGGCATACACGGCAGAATTCGTGCAGAGCTTGCCACCTATGCCGAGCAATCTGCCAGTCGGTATCGTGTATTAATGAAGAAACGCCCAATTCTTCAACGTGAAGATCTATCTGAGGGAGGGATTTTTCGCAGTGCTAAGGTTAAGGTGATCGCGAACGGTCGAGACGCAGAAATTTACCGTTGGCTTGTTGACTTACAGGACCCCAAAAAATCACGATCTATCACTCGCTTGATGATAGCTCCTCAGCGTGACGATGCTACCCGGATGGACTGTGAATTGGAGCTTGCTCAGTGGTTTTCCCCCGTATCTGAAGGCTCAGATGTGACCTCTGCTGATACCTCAAATTAAACAACCATGCCGAACAGACAAATAACTGGCAACAAGGCGTTAAATACATATAAACACGATATAAAATCATGAAAGCCATATTGCGACGTTCTTTTTTCCCCGTGAGTTTTTCTTTGAGTTTGGTTGTTTTGGTATCTGCAGCTCCACCGAAAAAACCAAGTGTCGCGCATTTTATGGGCTTAATTAGCAGTTCGCCTTTTACTATCAAGCCTCCACCCCCAGAACGGGTTAAGGTAGAAACCCCACTGGAGCGTGACTGGATGCTCGGCAGTATACGCCCTATCGAGGGCGGATATTCAGTGACTTTGATTAACAAAAAAAACCGCAAGGAGCGCATTCGCTTCATACCAGGTTTTAGTGCTGGCGAATTTCAACTTCTTGATGTGGAGCAAGATACCAATAACAGTTCGAACTCTCGTGTGCGCGTTCGCAAAGGTAGCCAAGAGGGCTGGCTAAGCTATGATGAGAAGCTCATCAAGGTGCGCCCTACATCCACAAAAAGAGTGCCTAGCCGCAAGACTGGCACGGCATCTCGGGTGAGCCCACCAATTCCGGGTAGTAGATCATCATCAACTAGATCTGGACGCCAGAGGATAGTACCCAAAAAAAATAAATAAGTTAATTTCCCATTCTAGAACAATTTCATGAAACATACCATTGCACTCCTTCTTCTTCTTGCAGTAACCGTGTTGCCATCTCAGGCGCAGAGGCCTGCGACTCCCAAACCGACAACGCCAACTCAGAATCCTGCCGGTGCCATACCGTCTGTTAGTAACGCTGCTGTTCCGGCAGTAAAGCCCGCTGCACCTGTTCCAGGGGGAGTGCGCGGACCTCAGCAAGTTAAGCAGCACAATCCTCTGGCGTTGGCATGTCGGGCTGGGCAGATTATTGATGGTTCTAACTGGGATGACCAAGGTGTAGCTGATGCTTACTCCGATTACACAGGTAAGCGAGTTTTGCTTAGTTCGGCTACTCAAAATTTAGAAATCAGATTCTATCAACGAGGGCCACTTACCAATCGAGAGGCCGCTAACCTGTTGGTTAAAGTGCTGGATATGGAAGGGTTTGTTTTTGTTCCCAGCGGAGCTAATGAAGTCAAGCTGCTCCCTAAGGCACAAGGCACCGGTGCCAACGGCCCCAGTGAGCTGGAGGGTATCATTGATGATCCTGCAAATATTCCTGATGGGGATACTTACATTTCCTATTTCATGAAGCTCGGTTTCATTAAACCGGAAGAGGCGGTAAGAACATTCACGCAGAGTATTCATGGGCTTGGACCAGGGGCGAAAATTGCTCCAGTGCCAAATGCTTCTGCGGTGCTAATTACTGGCAAAGCAACGTTTGTTAGAAAGTTAATAAACCAACAACGATATATCGATGTGGCAGCAGGAAATGTTAGTACAGCTTGGGTGCAGCTGAAGTTCGCAGATGCCGAGGAACTTGCCACGACACTCAATGAGATAATGAATGCTCAGCAACAACGTAAAACCACAGCTGGTGTGACAACTGCGGGTGCAGCTCGATCAACTAATACAGGAAACCGACCACCCGTTCCCGGCAAGCCGGCTAAGACGGCAACCAGTGCTGGCACGACAGCAGCTGGAGAAGATATTCCAGTGCAAATTGTCGCCAGCCAAAGGTTGAATAAAATTTTCATCATGGGGCGCCCAGTTGACATTGTATTTGTAGAAGGGCTTGCTCGCGAATTCGACTCTCCGACGAATAAAAATAACTTCATTAAAATAAAATTACGTTTTGTCATTGCAAGTGATTTTCTACAAGTGGCAGCAGATGCTCTTGAAGCGGCAGCTGGGCCGACGGCAAGTAGTCAGGGAGGTAATGCAAGAAACAACCGCAGTCAGACTAATCAGACTAGGAATCAGGCGACGAGCAGAAACCAAAATGGACAGAATGGCAGCCGCAACAGTATAGATTCGGTTGAAGCGTTTAATGTGAGTGAAGTGCCCGAATCCATCGTTATTGGAAAAACATTTATTGTTGCTGACAACCTAGCTAACAGCATACTAGTTCAGGGGCCACCAGAAAGTCTGCGTATCGTGACCGAACTCATCGACAAGCTTGATGGACGTCCGCAGCAGGTGATGATATCAACTGTATTTGGACAAGTTAGTCTGGGTGATGATTTAGATTTTGGAGTCAGTCTCGGTCGTTTGGCTGATGGTGGTAGTCGGCAAGGGGCTGGAACCACCGGGGGTGCTGGCGCGCTCCAGGACCTATCCACGTTGGGTTCAATCGCAGGCCTTAACACGGCAGCGGGTGCATCAGTGGGCGGGCTTAATCTATACGGTCGCATCAAAGACTTCACTGGCATGCTCAGAGCGCTAGAATCACAAACGAATTTTAAGGTGCTGTCGCGTCCAACAGTATACACAGCAAACAACCGTGTTGCTGTCATTTCATCGGGCCGTAGAATTGCTGTGCCAACAAACACCTTTACAAGTGGAGCCAACACAGGGACGACCCAAAGTACCAATATCGAATATCGTGATGTATTACTTCGATTCGAAGTTGTACCATTAATCAATTCAGAACACGAAGTGACATTGCGAATTTCTTTGCTCAATGAGGATACTCAGGACAGTCAAGAAATTGATGGTAACTTCATTCCAACTATTGTTACAGAATCTATTTCTACGACTGTAACTGTTGCCAATAATTCAACGGTTGTGCTTGGGGGCTTGGTAACAGAATCGTCAAAGATAACAAAAAGCGGTGTGCCAATACTAAGCCGCATCCCCGGTTTGGGGCGGCTTTTTGGGCAGACTCAAAAAGACGTGGATAGGCGTGAGCTGCTTATATTTATCCAGCCTCAAATAGTTGTTGGGGAGGAAAGTCAGCAACAAGCACAGTCCGATATGGAACGTCGTTATAATGCCTCAAAACCGACACGTGATTTTGCTGATGGAATACTTCCGGAAAAGCCTAGGTCTGAGGCTACAGTCCCGGACAAGCAGGCTCCGGCGATTCCTGCTGCGAGTCAGCGTCCGTATTTGCGATATCCTACAAGGAGGTAGCCAGTTGTGCATACAGAATCTCACTGCGCCGAGTCATCAATATTCATCTAATTGATTTCTGCTGATCGGAACTATTGAGCCGCCCCAATTTTATTATGAACCGTGTTGCTGTCATTAATGTCGTAGGGCTAACTAAGGAAATGATTGGTGAGCATATGCCAAACGTCAGTAAATTCTCTGATCAAGGTCATATTTCCTCATTTCCGCCCGCTTTTCCTGCTGTTACATGTACTGCCCAGTCCGCATACTTGACTGGTGATCCGACAGAGCAGCACGGGATTGTCGGAAATGGTTGGTATGATCGCGAAGCGGCCGAAGTTAAATTCTGGAAGCAAAGCAATCACTTAGTGCATGGCAATAAGATCTGGGAGCGACTACGCGAGGAGTTTCCTGAAGCCACCTGTGCCAAGATGTTCTGGTGGTATAACATGTATTCCAGTGCGGATTTTGCTGCTACACCAAGACCACTTTATCCGGCTGACGGCAGAAAGTTTTTTGATATCCACACACAGCCAATGGAGATGCGTGAGGCAATGAAAGCAGATCTGGGTCCTTTTCCCTTTCCTGCGTTCTGGGGCCCGGCAGCTGGAATTGATTCGTCACGATGGATCGCAGAGTCGGCAAAATGGATTGAACGTAAGCAGCAACCCACTCTTAACCTCATTTATCTACCGCATCTTGACTACTGCTTGCAGAAGTTCGGGCCGGGCGCTTCAGAGGTCCCTCCGGAGCTGTTGGCAATCGATGCTGTAATCGGAGATCTGTTAACATTCTTCAAACAGCATGGTGTCGAGCCAGTGTTGCTGTCTGAATATGGAATCTCCAAAGTCAGTCGGGCAGTGCATTTGAATAGAGAGTTTAGAAGGCGTGGCTGGATCCAAGTTAAAAATGAGCTCGGTAAAGAGACACTCGATTGTGGTGGTTCTCGTGCCTTTGCTGTAGCGGACCATCAAGTGGCGCATGTATACATTAATGACCCCGCAATTCGTTCTGAGGTATACGATTTGTTAGATGGTTGCGATGGTGTCGAGGAAATCCGCGTGCCCAAAGATATATGGCAGACGGGTATAGCAACCGAGAGGGCGGGGGACCTGATTGCCGTGGCTGAGCAGGACGCTTGGTTTACCTATTACTTCTGGGAGGATGATGCTTTGGCTCCTGATTACGCGCGATGCGTGGACATTCACCGTAAACCGGGGTATGACCCAGTTGAATTATTTATCGATCCTAAGATAAGGTTTCCTAAACTTAAAATTGCGTCGTTTTTACTAAAGAAAAAACTCGGTATGAGAGCTTTGTTGGATGTGATCCCGCTAGACGCTACCTTAGTGAAAGGTTCACACGGAAGGGATAAAGTGCCTGAGTCCGAACAGCCGGTATTCATCAGTCGTAGGGAATCTACTATCGGATGTGCAGAGGATGTGGCGAAGATAGTCTTGGAGTCGATTCATGACTAATTTCTGATACTACTTAATTACAGACAAATGCTCCCAAATAGAGCATTATAAAGATAGATGTTGTGCAACATACATGCCAAGGCATGGAAAGGCTGGCTCAGTGAGAACAGCGCGCGCCTCTATGCGTATGCACGGCAGCGTGCAGCATCTCGTGAAGATGCCGAAGACATGATACAAGATGCTTTAGTCAGACTTTGGCACTACCAGCAGGAACGTAACAACGCACCACCGGATCTGCCTCTTGCATACTCAGTGCTTAAGTTTGTTGCCATGGATCACGGGAAAAAGCAGAGCAGGAAAAAACGTAAAGAAGATGCTGTTGTTTATTTACACGATCGCGACGACCACTGGCTTGACACGAGCATGGAGGATGATGAAGAGGCGGCCTTTCTTCGATGTGCAGTTGATGCTCTTGGTGACAAACTGCGCGAAGTCCTAACACTTAAGATTTGGGGTGGGCTGACATTTCAAGAAATTGCTAAAAGCATGGCGATTTCACCTAACACCGCGGCATCACGTTACCGATATGCGCTGGAGCAACTTCAGCGAAAACTTAATACCAATCATGGAGAACGTCATGGATAAATATCATCAACCAGCAAATTTAATTGCACTCGAGGAACGATTGCGAGCGATTGCGCCCCGTGATTTGAGTGACGCGGCAAGGCAAGAGTGCGATGTTAATATCGACAAGCTTGTAATCTCTGCTGGGAAGAATCGCAATGAGGAGGTAGCGCTCCCTGCGAGCAAAAAGTTACCGCGATCATGGATCTGGAAAAGTGCCGCTGCCATCACACTTGGCATAGTATCATGGCTTGTCGGTTTTTGGAGTGCTGAGGACGTATCGTCACTAGATGCAGGTCGACTTGTCGTTGATCCGCCAGCGAGATCGGATTTTACACTACTCAAGTCTGTGCAGCGAGTTGGTGGCCATGAAAGCGACGGCTTAATCATTCCTGCTGATGGAAGTGGTCCACACTACCGCCACCGCTATCACATTATTGGAGAGCAACAAATGCGCGACAAGGGAAGTGGAGCTGTCATTACCATTCGTCAACCTCGCCAAGAGGTCATTACCGTGCCCGTCACAAATTTCTAACCTCAAATATACATGATTACATCATTTCATTTGGTTGCTCATTACACGGTTCTGCTGACCGGTTTATGCTTGGCAGCATTTGATATTTTTGCTCAGCCTCTTGTTGCACCCGCTGTATCCGTTGATGAACAAGAATCTATTGATCAAGTGCATATTGGGGTCAGTGTTTTTAAGCCCAGTGCAAGCGTGTATGCTCAGCTTCCAGACTTGCCTAAAGGGTGCGGTTTCGTTCTTCAGTCAGTCAAAGGGCAAGCTCCCGCTGCCAAGGCCGGTTTGAAAGCCATGGATGTTATTTGGAAATTGGATGGGCAGCTGCTTGTCAATGAAAGTCAGATGCTGGTACTGCTTTCCCATAAAAAGCCCGGTGACCGAGTAAAGGTTCATTATTTTCGTTCTGGAAAATCGAATCAACTTGAGGTGACTTTAAATAGATATGGAAATCAGCCACCTCACCCGGGTGAGCTAGCTATAACGCCCCCAACTCTGGCAGGGTTAAATATGCCAATACGCGTTATTAGTTATGAAGATCGCTCAGCATCCATTAGTGATAAGACTGGGATCGCCACACTAAGTTACCGAGAGGGTAAGCCATGGCTTCATGTGGAAAATGATATTGGAGAGGAAACTTATAATGGTTACATTGATAAGCCATCTGGCATTGCTCAGGTGCCAACTATATGGCGTAATCGGTTGACTGTTTTGCAGCGCTCTCTTGATGAATCCATACGACTGCGTAAGTTGCCTAGGGTAAGGCGTGTCGTTACTCCAAAGCAAACGCTTGCAGTGGATACTCCCTAATTATGTGGTAGTAATTTGGGTTGTCGTGCAGGTTTAAATAGGAACTGAGAGATTTTGGTTTAATTTTCCGTCATTCTGCTTGTCAAAACTGCTTGGCCAGCTAGTTTTCGGCCTCATTTCTTTCTGCTGGTGGATGTTGGCGCCCCGCTACCACTGGCATACTTGCGGGGCACTTCGGCTATTGTTGTTGCAATAGCACGAAGAGATCGGAAGGAAATTAACCAAAGAACCTAACCTTAACCCAACTAAATACAAAATGACTGCAACAGCAGAACTGGAAACTTTGATTGATTCAAAGTTCCGCGCATTCGAAGAAGGCTCCGTTGTCAACGGAACCATTATAGCTATCAAGCCCCAAGTTGTCCTTGTGGACATCGGATACAAATCTGAGGGGGCGATACCGACCTCTGAATTTGAGGACGAAGAAATCGAAGAAGGTGATGAAGTAGAAGTGCTTCTTATGAAACTTGAAGACGACGAAGGAATGGTCGTGCTTTCCAAGGAAAAAGCAGCCCACCGCAAAAACTGGGAGAAAATCGTCGGTGTTTTCCACGACGGTGGACTCGTCAAAGGTAAGATCAAGAGCGCTGTCAAAGGCGGGCTCATGGTCAACGTCGGTGTCGAGGCATTCTTGCCGGGCTCTCAAGTCGATATTATTCCCCCCAAAGACCTCAACGAATATATTGGCAAGGTTTACGAATTTAAGATCGTCAAGGTCAACGATGAGCGTAAGAACATTGTGCTATCTCGTCGTGAAGTGATTGAAAGCGAGCGTGCAGAGCAACGCCAGGAGTTCCTGCAGTCTGCCAAGGTAGGCGATAGGGTTGAAGGCCAAGTCAAGAATATCACTGACTTTGGCGCATTCGTAGACCTTCAAGGTATGGATGGTTTACTTCACGTCACAGACATGAGCTGGGGTCGTATTTCTCATCCATCCGCCTTGCTGCATATCGGCCAAACTCTTGAGGTGCTTATCCTCGATGTTGACCGTGACAAAGAGCGCGTTTCTCTTGGTCTCAAGCAAATGGAGGATAATCCATGGCATGACATCGAAGCACGCTACCCAATCGGAACTGAGGTTAATGGCAAAGTTACAAAACTTCTCCCATACGGTGCATTCATCGAGATGGAGAGTGGCGTTGAGGGCCTTGTCCACGTTTCTGAGCTCTCTTGGGTTAAACGGATCAACCGTCCCAGCGACGTCCTCGAAATTGATCAGGAAATCAAGGCTGTGGTTCTCGGAATCAGCATTGAGGAGCAGAAAATCTCCCTTGGTGTTCGTCAGCTCGATGAAAATCCATGGGATGAGCTCGAAGCCAAGTATCCTATCGGTCAGACAGTCAAAGGCGAGGTGCGTAATCTCACACCTTATGGCGCATTCCTCGGCATGGAAGAGGGTATTGACGGCATGATTCACGTCTCCGATCTTTCATGGACCCGTAAAATCAATCACCCATCTGAAGTTATCAAGAAAGGTGACGAAGTCGAAGCAGTGGTGCTTGCCATCGACAAAGAGAACCAACGTGTATCTCTCGGTATCAAGCAGCTTGACGGTGACCCATGGGCGGCCATCGATAATTCATTCAAGGTCGGTGACCTTGTTAAGGGAAGCGTTGCCAAGATTGCTAGCTTCGGTGCATTCGTTAACCTTGAGAACGACATCGACGGACTTATCCATATTTCGCAACTCAGCGAGGACCACGTGGAAAAAGTTAAGGACGTAATTAAAGTTGGCGATGAGATCGAAGCTCGTGTCATTAAAGTTGATCGAGTGGAACGTCGTATTGGTCTCTCAATTAAGGCAGTCAGTTACGATCCAGAGCAACTTGAAAAAGAGTCTGCAAGCTTCGAGACCTTGCGTCCTTCCGGTGATCTCGTTGGTCTTGAGCAAGCATTCAACCTTGCATCTTCTGACGCTCCAGAGGAGTGGAGCCCAAGTGCTGAAGGCGACGAAGCCGATAGCGAGTAAGCTCAAGCTTCACCAAAAATC
This sequence comes from Akkermansiaceae bacterium, assembly GCA_018676385.1. Classification (GTDB taxonomy): domain Bacteria; phylum Verrucomicrobiota; class Verrucomicrobiia; order Verrucomicrobiales; family Akkermansiaceae; genus Oceaniferula. The sequence goes on along the minus strand of JABHEX010000047.1, from coordinate 1,397 downwards.
ACATAACACGTCGCCGGAGGAAATTTCCTTCGGTGGCGTTTTTTTTGAATGGTATTTGCTATTAATGACTCAATATTTGAAGCCCGCGCTTAGTCAGTCTCACAATAATCGCTTCTCCTTTTTCCTCAGGAATCCATCCGTTCTCTCTTCCGAACGCGATAATGTCCTCAACCATATCGGGACGAAACACACGGGGGCATTGTGCGACAATTTGTTGTCCGTCAGGAGTTTCGTTTAGCTCAATTCTGATCTCAACTCCTCGAGTAGTACTGCGTTTGTTCCAGCGATATTGAAGATCGTAGAAACAGATAACTTCGCTTTTTTTACGAGGTATAGCCATGAGTGTAGTCATATACCCCAATCTGGTAATACCAATCTGGAAATAGATAAATTTACACAGACATCTGATGATTGCCAATTGCTCATATTTCCGTTATGTTTTAGTAAATGGATGATAGCTATAGCTGGAATGGTGGGCTTCGAGGAACTTCCTCGTTTAGGCTTCCTGAAAACGAAGATTTAGGTAAATGGATAATCGTTGCTTTGATTTTTGCTGTCGTATTGCATCTTGTTGTAATTTTTGGACTCAGTCGGATTGATGTGATTCTTCCTAGTCTAGTTGAGCAAACAACTCTGCAAACTAAAGTAGTTAGAGTAAACCCTGTGGACATAGATGACTCACGCCCGGAGCTCACTCCGCCTGCAGCATCTGATCCAGTTGAACAAACACCAGTTGTTCCTCCTGCTGATGAATTAGATGTTCTGGAAAACTTGCCGGAAATGGATATCGATATTAGCCCAGATATTAAAAATTTTGAGGTTCCTGTGGCTCAATCTGCTGCTAAGGGATACTTGGATGGAGATTCTGTAGAACCCTTGGTCGTACCCAATTTCGAGCCAGATCTTGCTGATATGGGAAAAACTGAGGATTTCTTTCCTCGTTCACGTGACAGTCAAGTGACGGTTGATCCGGGAGGCCGAATGGCAGACAAGCACGATCCTGATGTATATGCTGACCTTTTAAGAAAAGGAGCGCAAGGAAATGCCGACGCAGGATTGCTCGAGGGTTTTACTTCATTAGATACAATGGCACGTATGGATGGAAATTCAATTATCACATCCAAAGCTCTCATTGGTAGTGATTTACTTTTTGATTTTAATGTTCACGCGCTAAGACAGAGCGCGCGGGTGAGTTTGATGAAGGTAGCATTGTTGATTGATAAGCACCCGAATTTGATTTGCTGGGTTGATGGACACACAGATCTAATTGGTAGTGATGAGCCCAATTTGTTGCTCTCTCAAAGACGAGCTACAGCTGTCAAAGAATGGTTAGTTAAGACACTCGATTTGGATGAAAAGCGAGTTGCTGTGAGAGGATTTGGGAAATCAAGTCCATT